>JAUJMB010000001.1 GCA_030447045.1 Rubrobacteraceae bacterium
GCCGCTAACGGGGAAGCGCGGCCAGGGTGAAACGGCTCTGGCTGCGCTTCCTCGCGTTTACCGTGATCTTTGTCGTCCTTATGACGATAGCCTTCCTGCTCGGGTTGCTCGACTAGGGCAACCCGTCTACGCGCGGCGGTTGACCGCCGCGCGGGCCGGTATAGGGAAAGAAACGAAACCCTCGGTCGCCTAGCCCACCAGCACGACGTGCACGTCCCCGGGGCCGTGCATGCCTACAAAGATAGACATCTCGATGTCCCCCGAACGGCTCGGGCCGGTGTGGAAGGTCACGTTGGCCGGCAGCGCGCCGCCCTCGCCGGCGTACTTACCGATGGCCTCTGAGACCGTGCGCAGCATCCGCTCCACCGGGACGACCGCCACGTGGGTCGGCGGCAGGAGCGTCACCGTGCGGCCCCGCCCCGGCCCGCCCTCGATCACCAGGCTGCCGGTCTCGGCTATCGCCCACGCCGCCGTGGTGAGCCCTATGTCGGCCCTCCCGGCGACCTCGCGAAAGTCCTCGAGGTCCCGCCACACCGCGACCTCGACCCCGGCCTCCCCGAGCGGCCCGTCCACCCCCATCTCTTCGAGCTCCTCGACGTCCCACCGGACGAGCCTCTTCGCCCCCCTATCGCAGGCCAGGTCGAGGACGTACTCGCGGGCCTCTTCGAGGGTGGCGACCCTCCGGGCGTGGCCGCCAAGAGCCTCGAGCTCTTCGAGAAAGCGGGCGGGCGGGTCCTCTATCCAGGGGCTCTCTTGTGGCTCCTCATTCGGGGTCCAGGCCACGTCGGGGGACTGGGTCGGCTTGTACTTGCCCGTCCTGGTGCGGTGACGGATTTTGTCGAGAAACTCCGCGCGGCCGGCCAAGGCTAGATGCCCTCCTTCCAGAGATCCCGGAAAGACTTCTCGGCCAGCGGCGGCAGCTCGCGGGTGTCCGTCCAGGCGCCTAAAGGCCCAGGAAGCGGTCTGACGGAGCCGTCTTTCTTGAGGGGTTTCTGGGCGACGCGGCCCATCTTGCCGGAGATCTTGTAGAGCGCCGGGCTCTTCATGGTGTTCTCGAACCCCTTGAAGGCCAGCCTCTCCCCCCTGCCCCTGACGCCCTCCTGCACCTGGCGGTTGCGCAGCTTCAGGAGCAGGTCGTGCAAGGGTATCCCCACCGGGCAGGCCTCCCAGCACGCCCCGCACAGGGACGAGGCGAAAGGCAGGTCCTTGGCCTCCTTCGTTCCCTTGAGGAGCGGGGTGATGACCGCCCCTATGGGGCCGGAGTAGGTCGAGCCGTAGGCGTGGCCGCCGGTCTGGCGGTAGACCGGGCAGACGTTCAGGCAGGCGCCGCAGCGGATGCAGTAGAGGGCCTCCTCGAAGTCCGTGCCGAGGAGCTTCGAGCGGCCGTTGTCCATGAGGATGAGGTGAAATTCCTCGGCCCCGTCGAGCTCGCCCTCGTCGCGCGGCCCGGTGATGAAGTTGGTGTAGACCGTGAGCTTCTGGCCCGTCCCGCTGCGGGCGAGGAGGCGGGTGAAGACGGACAGGTCCTCGAAGCGCGGGATCATCTTCTCTATCCCCATGACGACGACGTGGACCGGCGGGACGCTGGTGACGAGCCGGGCGTTCCCCTCGTTGGTGATCGTGGCGACCGTGCCCGTCTCGGCGACCCCGAAGTTGGCGCCCGTGATGCCGATGTCCGCCGCGAGGAACTTCTCCCTGAGGCGCCTGCGGGCGAAGGAGCCCAGGGCCTCGACGTCGGGGGGCAGCTTCTCCCCGGCCGTCTCGGAGAGGACCTCGGTTATGCGTTTGCGGTTCATGTGCAGGATCGGGCCGACGATGTGCGAGGGGTGGTCGCCGGCGAGCTGGGCGATCCACTCCCCGAGGTCCGTCTCGACGATCTCGAGGTCGAGGTCCGAGTAGTCCTCCTCGAGGCGCCTGTTTAGCTCGATCTCCTCGGTCGCCATGCTCTTTGACTTGGTTATGATCTTCGCGCCCTTGCGCCGCGCCAGATCTCCGATGTAGCGGACGACGGCCTCCCCGTCCTCGGCGAAGAAGACGTTGCCGCCCCTGCCCTCGACGTTGTCCGCCATCTGTTCGAGGTAGCGGTCGAGGTTCGCCATGGTCTCCTGCTTTATGCGGTAGGCGCGCTCCCTGAGCTCGGGCGCCTCGGGCAGGGCGTTCAGGACGGCGTTGCGCGCCGCGACGGCCTTGCCGGTGAAGAGCTCGACCGAGTCGTGAAGCTCCTGGTCCTGGGCGGCCTTGCCGCCCCGCTCGTTGAAGCCCTCGACGGGGCTGACGATCCCCTCGTGGCGCCTGTCGTACGTCTCGCGCTGGTGGGCCGGCTTCTGGGTCTCCATCTCTCTAGCCCCCGTTCGTCGGGTCGAGCACCTGTGCGAGGTGCAGGATGCGGGTGTCGTGTCCGGTGCGCCGCAGGCGTCCCCCGAGGTGCATCAGGCAGCTCGAGTCGCCGGAGATCAGGGTGTCGGCCCCGCTCCTCTCCAGGGCCCTTACCTTCTCGTCGGCCATCGCGGTCGAGACGGCCGGCATCTTTACCGAGAAGGTCCCGCCGAACCCGCAGCAGAGCTCCTCCTTCTCCCAGCCCACCAGGTCCAGGCCCTCCACCCCCTCGAGCAGCTCGCGCGGCTCGCGCAGCAGCCCGAGCTCCCGCCGCTGGTGGCAACCCGTATGGAAGACGGCCTTGCCCTCGTGGCGAGCATCGAGGTCGCCCGCGCCCACGCCCATCACGTTCACGAGAAAGTCCGAGAACTCGCGGACGCGGCCCCCTAGGGCTTCGGCGCGCCCGCGCTCGTCCGGGAGGTCCTCGAAGATGAAGGGGTAGTAGTGGGCGACCATGGTCGCGCAGGACCCCGAGGGGCAGACCACGTAGTCAAAGCGCTCCCTCCCGAAGACGTCCATGAAGTGCCGGCCGACGGCGCGCGCCTCGTCGAAAAAGCCCGAGTTAAAGGCGGGCTGACCGCAGCAGGTCTGCCCCTCAGGGTAGACGATCTCGATGCCGAGCCGGCGCAGGACGCGCACCACGCTCACCCCCACCTCCGGGTTTATCTGGTCCACGTAGCACGGCACGAAGAGGGCTACCTTCAAAGCTCACTACCTTTCCACCGTAAGACTCTCCCGCGCCAGTATAGCAACGCGCGTAGGACGGTTAGCAACGAGCTCTCGGCGGTCGGTTACTCGCTCCTGCGGATGGGGAATTGTTTTAGAATGGTCTCGGGCGGGAGGGGACGCCCGAAAGACGGGACGGCGGACCGGAGGTAAGAGAACGTGCAGACGAAGAGGCCGGTCTACGAAGAGATAGAGGAGATCCTGCGCGGGGTCGAGTTGCCGCGGGTGGCGCTCGTCGAGCAGACCTCCGGCACGCCGCCGGAGCTCGGGGACATCCGGGGGGCCGTGCGCGAGGCGCTTCGCGAGGTGGAGCTCCCGGCCGGTTCCGTGGCCGTCGGGGTCGGCAGCCGCGGGGTGGCCCGCATCGACGAGGTGACGGCGGCCCTGGTCGAGGCGCTGAAGGAGGCCGGGGCCGAGCCTTTCGTGGTGCCGGCGATGGGCAGCCATGGGGCCTCGAGTGCCGAGGGGCAGGCCGAGGTCCTGCGGCATCTCGGGGTGAGCGAGGAGACCGTGGGATGCCCCGTCCGGGCGACGATGGAGACGGTGCTTGTCGGGGAGACACCCGAGGGCGTCCCCGTCCACGTGGACAAGAACGCTTACGAGGCCGACGCTATCGTGGTCGTAAACAGGGTCAAGCCGCACACCGCCTTCCGCGGCACGGTCGAGAGCGGGCCGACGAAGATGCTCGCCATCGGCCTCGGCAAGCAGAAGGGCGCGCACGCCATCCACTTTGCGGGGTGGGGCGAGATCCACCGCACCATCCCGCAGGCGGCCAGGGTCATGGTAGAGACCGGCCGCTTCGCCTTCGGCCTCGCCGTCGTCGAGAACGCCGACGAGGAGCCGTGCAGGGTGGCCGCCATCCCCGCCGGGCGCTTCGAGGAGGCCGAAGCGCCCCTGCTCGAAGAGGCCAAGCGGAACCTCCTGCGCCTCCCGTTCGACGAGCTCGACGTGCTGGTGGTGGACGAGATCGGCAAGAACATCTCCGGCGACGGCGCCGACCCCAACGTAACGGGCCGCTTCGCTACCCCCTACGGCGGCGGCGACGTCCCGCACGTCGAGCGCATGGTCTTTCTCGGCCTCACGCACCAGACCGGCGGCAACGCCACGGGCCTCGGGGCCGCCGACGTGGTCACGGAGCGCCTCGCGGGCAACGTCGATCGCTCCTCCACTTACATGAACTCCCTGACCTCGACCACCCCGTCGGCCGCCAAGACACCGATGGTCATGCCGGACGACCGCATGGCCATAGCCGCCGCTATCACCATGTGCGCCGGCATCGACCCGAAAAGGGTACGCCTCGCGCGCATAAAGAACACCCTGGACCTGCGCCGACTCTGGGTCTCCGAAGCGCTCCTGGATGAGGTGGAGAAGGACGAAGACCTGCGCGTCGTCGAAGGCCCACAGGAGATGCGCCTCGACGAGGCCGGCGCCCCCGTCTGACGCCGCAACCCGGCACCCCGGACCGCCGGAAGAGTAGGGGCTCTTACCCGCGCGTCTTCGGGGTTGGCGTCGCACGGTCCCGCGCGGACGATCCACCCGCGACCGGCGGGGGAGGCCGTCGCGGTTTGACCCGGCCCGTTCTATTCGCCAACATTGGCGCCGGACGGCGGGCGACGGGAGGAGCGGACCATAAAGACTGTGCTTTGCTACGGGGACTCCAACACCTGGGGCTCGGACCCCGAGACGGGCGAACGCTTCGCGCCCGACGTGCGCTGGCCCGGGGTGTTGCGCCGGTCGCTCGGCGAGGGGTACCGGGTGATAGAGGAGGGGCTTGGCGGCAGGACGACGGTCAGGGACGACCCCATCGAGGGCGCCCACAAGAACGGCAGGACGTACTTGAGGGCCTGCCTGGAATCCCACAAACCCATCGACCTGGTGACGATCATGCTCGGCACCAACGACCTGAAGGCGCGCTTCGCGGCCTCGGCCTCCGACATAGCGCAGGGGGCCGCCTCGCTGGCGGGGGAGGCGCTCAGGAGCGGGTGCGGGCCTGGGGGCGGGGCGCCGGTGGTCGTCCTGATCTCACCCCCAGCCCTCGGGCGCCTCACCGACATGGCCGAGATGTTCGAGGGCGCGACGGAGAAGTCCCGCCTCTTCCCCGAGCACTACCGGCGCTTCGCCGAACAGCAAGGCTGCGGCTTCCTCGACGCCTCGGAGGTCATTGCCTCGAGCGACGTAGACGGCATCCACCTCGAAGCCGCAGAGCACCGCAAGCTCGGTGAGGCCGTGGCCGCCCGCGTCCGGTCCGAGCTCGGATGAGGCGGGGCACGACGCGCCGGTAGGGCGGGACCGGTTCCCGCGAACGCGGCAGGGCTGGTCACAGGAGAGCGAGACCGAAGGAGCAGTACATGGAAAACGCTAAGGACCCCGCGTCCAGGGTGGTCCTGGGCAGCACCGGCCTCTCCGTCTCACCGCTGTGCGTCGGGTGCGCGCCCCTGGGGGACATGCCGGAGACGTTCGGGTACGGGGTGGAAGAGGAGAGGGCGTTCCGGACGCTCGAGGCCGTCTTCGAGAGCCCCATCAACTTTCTCGACACGGCCGCCTCCTACGGCGACGGCGAGAGCGAGCGGCGCATCGGCGAGGTCCTGAAGGGCATGGGAGGCCTGCCCGAGGGGGTGGTGCTCGCCACCAAGGCGGACAGGGACCTCCAGACCGGCGAGTTCTCGGGGGAGCAGATGCGCCGCTCCGTCGAGCGTTCCTTGAGGCTCCTGGGCCTCGACCGCCTCCAGCTCGTCTACCTGCACGACCCCGAGCACGAGAGCTTCGAGAACCTGATGGAGCCCGGCGGCGCGGTGGAGGTTCTGCGGGGCCTCAGAGACGAGGGCGTCATCGAGCACCTCGGCGTGGCCGGTGGGCCGATAGAGATGGAGATCCGGTACGTCCAGACCGGCCTCTTCGAGGCGGTCATCACCCACAACCGCTACACCCTCCTAAACCGCAGTGCCGAGCCGCTGCTCGACGTCGCCGCCGAGCGTGGCGTCGCGCTCCTGAACGCGGCCCCCTACGGGAGCGGCATCCTCGCCAAGGGCCCGGACGCCTACGCCCGTTACGAGTACCAGGAGGCCCCGCAGGAGATGGTCGAGAGGGCCAGGGGCATGCAGAAGGCCTGCGAGGAGTTCAACGTCCCGCTCGCCGCCGCCGCGCTGCAGTTCTCGATGCGGGACCCCCGCGTGGCCTCGACCATCGTGGGTATGAGCCGTCCGGAGAGGGTGGGACAGACGCTGGATCTGGCCGCCCATCCCATCCCGGAGGAGTTGTGGGAGAGGCTGGACTCTCTCGCTTCCCCGGGCAGCTGAGGCAACCGGCGAAGCGGGGGTTTCGAAACCCTTCTCTCAAGCTCCTCACGGAATTCGTTCGCCAGGCTTCTCCCCACGATGAGTATTCTCCGGACCGTCTACAGCGGCTTGCAGAAAAAACGACCCGAAGGGAGGCAACAGGCTTCAGCAATAACCTCAAAACCTGGAACCTCAAAGCCTCGCACCTCCGAGCACCTCGATCTCGACCATTATCGTCCCGTCGAGCAGGGGCTCAAAGTCTCTGAAAGCCTCTATAGCCGCGCATTTTCCGAAGTTCGCGGGCAGGACGTTCCAGGCTGGGTCGCTAACCGGGCCTGCGAGCCACCCCAAGGATGTGCGGCATGGGAGAGAGCGGCACGGGGCTGAAGGTGAAGCGTTCGTAGGTCTCGATCACGAACCCCGCCCGCCCGATCGCGGCGCCCGTATCGCGGATGGGACGGCAGCCGCCGAGCATCTGCGGCCAGAAGGTCGCGTCGGCCAGGCGCTGGAGGAACGCGTAGAGTGGGTCTTGCGCGATGACGTGCTCGTAGAAGCGCAGCTCACCGCCGGGCTTGATCACCCGAAAAAGCTCGGCCAGGGCGCGCTCCTGATCGGGTACCGTGCATAACACCAGCGCGGCGACCCCGGCGGCGAAGGATCCGTCCTCGGCCGGCAATGCGTCCGCCACGCCGCGTACGACGGTGACCGGAACCCGCGCGGAGGCCCCGGCCCGCTCGGCCCGCCGGCGGAGGTGACCCTCGGGCTCGACGGCCACGACCTGCTCGACGGAGGTCGGGTAGTAGAGGAAGTTCGTACCCTGTCCGGCCCCGACCTCTATCACGCGGCCCGCAAGACCATCCAGGAGCTTGCGGCGGTGCCCGTCCGCCCCGCGCCTCTGGGAGATCGGCGCGAGTAAACGATCCCACAGGCGGGCGAAGATCGGGTGGTTCACCTGCTCGGTCATCGACTTCCTCCTCCCTTGGACGGTTCGCCCCGAACGACCCTAGCTCATCAACTGGCCGCCGTTGACCTCGATGATCTCCCCGACCAGGTAGTTCGCCGCCGGGGATGCCAGGAAGGCCACGACGGAGGCGGTCTCCTCGGGCGTGCCCTCGCGGCCGATGGGGATGGCGCTCTTGAAGCTCTCGCGCACCTCGGGGGGCGTGAAGCGGTCGTGGAAGGGGGTGGTTATGATGCCGGGCGCCACGCCGTTCACCAGGATGTTCTCGGAGACGAGCTCCTTGGCCATCGCCCTGGTGAGGGTGCTCACGCCGCCCTTGGCGGTGGCGTAGGCGACGGATCCCGGACCTCCCCCGTTGCGGGCGGCCACAGAGGTCATGTTGACGATGCGCCCCGCACCCTGGCGCCTCATAAGGGGCAGGACGGCCCTGGAGCAGAGAAAGACGCTCTTGAGGTTGACGCCCATCACGCGGTCCCAGAGGTCCTCGGTCATCTCGGCGAGCGTGCGGCGCTCCACGAGGGAGCCCGCGTTGTTGACGAGGACGTCGAGCCTGCCGTATCGGGCTTCTATCTCTCCCACCATCCGTTCGACATCGCCGGCGTCCGAGACGTCCCCGCCGACGAGCATCGCCTCGCCGCCGGAGGACGAGATACCCTCGGCGACCTCCCTCGCCTCGGCCTCGCTCGCGTTGTAGTGGACTACCACCCGGCGTCCCTCGCGGGCGAGCGCCTCGGCGACGGCGCGGCCTATGCCGGTGCTGCTGCCCGTCACCCAGGCGACCTCATGGGAAAACTCCATGCGTTGTTACCTCCCTGTAATCTCCTGCCTGTAGTATGGATGATCCGGCACAATGGGGTTTGCCTGCCGGGATGGCTACAGAGGAGGAGGCGCGGTGGACCACGTGGATCTCCGGCGGCGACGAGAAGACCACGCCCGCCGGAAGCCCGCAGCCTCCGGTCGAAGCGTCGCGCGGGACCCGCTCTTCCTGCTGATAGGCGGTTTTGCCTCGGGTTCCCTCGCCTCGTTCTTCCTCTCTGCATTCGTGGGATACGATGGCCCCGCTGCTTTCCTCTTTGTGGCCGCGTTCTCGCTGCTCGTCCTGCTCGTGTACGCGGGCTGGCGTCCCTCGGGAAGGGGCGCCGAGAGGGCGCCTTCGGGGCCGGGCCTGGAGAAGCAGCTCCTAATGGCGATCCAGGACGCGGGCGGCGGTATAACGCCCGTCGAGGCGGCGCTCGAGACCTCTCTGACGGTGGACGAGGCGGAGGAGATACTGACCCGCTTCGCCGACCGCGGACACCTCGTGGTCCACAGCCGCGACGGCGCCCTCCTCTACGCGCTCCCGGGCCGCCGCGCGCCGGAGACCCGGACGCTCTAGGTCTCCCGCGGGGGTCCCATCCCCTCCTCGAAGACGCGCAGGATGCCGGAGTCGTCCTCGCCGCCGAAGCCGAGGGAGGAGCCCTTCTCGTAGAGCCCGTGCGCCACGTCGGAGAGCGGGGTGGCGAAGCCACGCTCCCCGGCCGCCCGGCGGACGAGGCCCATGTCCTTGACGAAGATGTCCATGGCGCTTTTGGCCGGGAGGAACCGGCGGTCGAGCATCCGCCTCCCCCGGTCTTCGAGCATAAACGAGCCGGCCGCGCCGTGCCGGATCGTCTCGTACACGGACTCGGGGTCGAGGCCCAGGGCCCCGGCGTAGGCGAGCGCCTCCCCCGCCGCGGCGATGTGGACGCCGCACAGGAGCTGGTTGACGAGCTTCACGGCCTGGCCGTCCCCGGCCGCCGGCCCGCAGTGGACCACCGTGGAGCCCATGGCCTCGAGCGCGGGCCGGAGCTCCCCGAAGAGATCCTCGGGACCCCCGGCCATGATGAGCAGGTCCCCCCGCTGGGCCCGCGCGACGCCCCCGCTCACCGGCGCGTCGAGGAGGCGCAGGTTCCGCTCGGAGAGGCGCCCGTCGAGTTCCCGGATGGGCTCGGGCCCGACGGTGCTCATGACGACGACGGCGCCGCCGGGGGCGAGCGCCTCGGCGGCCCCGTTCTGGCCGAAGAGGGCGGCCTCGGTCTGCTCGGCGTTGACGACCATGAGAAAGAGGGCCTCGGCGTTCTCCGCGGCCTCGCCCGGCGTCGCCGCACCCCTCGCCCCCATCTCCACGAGGGGTCGTGAGTTCTCCTCGCGCACGTCGAAGACGCCGAGGCCGAAGCCGGCGGAGAGGAGGCATTGGGCCATGGGGGCGCCCATGGCGCCGAGGCCGACGAAGGCAACGTTCCGCATCTAGTCTCCCCTCAGGATCTGGATAACCCTCGCCAGCGAGTCCGGCCCGCCGACGTTGCCGGCGAAGATGACGTAGGGCAGGCCAGGGAAGGCGCTCTCCTCCGGCAGGACCCAGACGGAGACGATCCCCGGCAACATCTGGCCCGCCACCTCGGCCCGCCTGACCCCGAGACCGCGCGTCCCGACGTCGCTGGAGGTTATGCCGCCCTTGGCGACCACGAACGCCAGCGGCGCCCCCTCGTCCACCCGCCGCATCACCTCCACCAACGCGTCGGAGACGGCCTGGCCTACCTCGAACCCGGTTCGGCCCGTACCTCCGCCCACGACCTCCCTGCTCGTGTAGACGACGACCTCGGAGTCGGCCAGGCCTGCGTTCACCTCGGCGGCCACCCGCCGAAGCTCGTCCTCGCGTTCCGGGTCCTCCAGCAGCCGCGGCACGGAGAGCTCGACGGGGCGCACGCCATCCAGCCTCAACGCCTCCCCCAGTTGCCTCGTCGTCAGCGCGACGTGCGACCCGACGAGCACGAGGCCGTGCCCCCGGCGCGGGCGCCGCCGGTAGAGTTCCTCATAGCCCAACGGCCCCTTCTCGGGGATGCCGCCCCGCACCCTGACGAAGGAGGGGCCCGTGCGGTAGAGGAACCTCTTGCCGTCCCCCTCCGCGTCGAGCAGGCCAAGCACGAGGACCTCGAGGTCGGCGTAGGAGGCCGCGTTCGCGACGACGGGAAGGCCGCCTTCTACGCCGCGCAGGATCTCGGCGACGCGGGCAGGTCCACCCTCCCTGATATCCCGGAGGCCCACGCTCACGACCTCCGAGGCGGGGACGCGCCCCGCGGTCTTCTCCTCGACCCAGAGGCCCAAGTCCGAGGCGGCGTATCCGAAGCTGGCGTCGCGGGCGAACTCCGTCTCCCCGGCGGGGACCAGGCGTTCGCCCTGACGGACCCAGTGGGTATCGTCCGCGGTCAGGCGCCCGGCTTCGAGGTAGCAGGGGCAGAGGATCACGCCGTCGATGTTCCCGCCGAGCCCCTCCGCGAGCGCGTCCGTCTCGGCCGGGAAGTGGCCGCGCAGGGTCGAGTCGCCGCGGCTCGTCACCACGAAGTCCGTCCCGGTCCTCTCCGCCGCGGCTGAGAGGTTGGAGGCGATCTCGCGGTTCATGGCGGCGGCCTCGTCTTCCGGGAGGCTGCGGGAGTTGGTGAGGACGTAGAACGTGGGCGAGGGCTGCTCCAGCGCCCAGCGGAGGTCTTCGACCGACCACGTCGTCAGGACGGGGACGCCGTGGACCGTCTGGGTGCCGGTCGGGTCGTCGTCGAGGACCGCGACCCGGCGCCCCCCGGCCTCCACGCGGCGCCGGATCTCCTCCAGGGCGCCGGGGACCTTCGACTCCGGCGGCTGCGACGAGAGGTAGCTGCGCGCGTCCACGGCCCCTCCCTAGTGGTTGTGGCGCGGCGTCTCGGAGGCCACGCCCCTGTACTTGATGGCCATCTCGAGGACGCCCCCGCCGTCGAGCTGTCCGACGTGGTCGCGGTAGAGCTCCTGCCAGGGCGTGCGGCTCTCGGGCACGGGCGGGATGCCCTCCTCGCGCCTGCGGCGCCCTATCTCCTCCTCGGGCACGAGCGCGTCGCAGCGCCCGGCGTTAAGGTCTATGCGGATCTTGTCGCCGGTCCGGAGCCAGGAGAGGCCGCCCCCCGCCGCGCTCTCGGGGGCGGCGTTCAGGATGGAGGGGCTGTCCGAGGTGCCCGACTGCCGGCCGTCGCCGATGGTCGGCAGGGTGTTCACGCCCCGCTTCAGGAGGTAGTCCGGCGGCTGCATGTTGACGACCTCGGCCGACCCGGGCCACCCGAGGGGGCCCGCGCCCCGGATGACGAGGATGGTATTCTCGTCGATGCCAAGGTCGGGGTCGTTGATGCGGTGGTGGTAGTCGTCGGAGCCGTCGAAGACCACAGCCCTGCCCACAAAGACACCCTCGCCTTCGGGGTCGGCGAAGTACCGTCGGCGGAACTCCTCGGAGATCACGCTCGTCTTGATAATTGCGAAGTCGAAGAGGTTCCCGGAGAGCACCCTGAAGCCCGCCCGCTCCTGCAGAGGCTTGTCGTGCGCGGCGATCATCTCCCGGTCCCCGCTCTCACGCCCGGCCACGTTCTCGGCCAGCGTCCGCCCCGTAACGGTCGGCACCCCGCCTTCGACCTTCCCGGCCCGGAGCAGCTCGGTTACCACCGCGGGCACGCCCCCGGCCCTGTGGAAGCGCTCGCCGAGGTACTTCCCGGCCGGCTGCATGTTGACGAGCAGCGGCACCTCGTACCCCAGGTTCCAGTCCTCGGGCGCGAGCTCGGCCCCGGCGTGGCGGGCCATCGCCACGATGTGCGGCTGGGCGTTGGTGGACCCGCCGATGGCCGTCACGGCCACGATGGCGTTGAGGAACGCCTGCCGCGTCAGGATCTTTGACGGCCGCAGGTCCTCGTGGGCCATCTCGACGGCGCGGCGCCCCGTCTCGTAGGCCATCTGCCCCCGCTCGCGGTAGGGTGCCGGGATGGCCGCGTTCCCCGGCAGCGACATCCCGAGCACCTCGGCCACCGCGTTCATCGTGGAGGCCGTCCCCATGGTGTTGCAGTGACCCGCGGACGGCGCCGAGGCGAGCGCGGTCTCGTAGAACTCTTCCTCGTCTATCTCACCTGCGGCCAGGCGGCGCCGGCTCTTCCAGATCGCCATCCCCGACCCGACAAGCTCCCCCTCGAACCAGCCGTCGAGCATCGGGCCGCCGGAGAGCACGATCGCGGGTATGTCCACCGTGGAGGCCGCCATGATGGCCGCCGGCGTCGTCTTGTCGCATCCGGTCGTCATCACGACGGCGTCTATCGGGTACCCGTAGAGCGTCTCCACGAGGCCCAGGTAGGAGAGGTTCCGGTCGAGTGCGGCGGTCGGGCGGCGGCAATTCTCGAAGACCGGGTGGACGGGGAACTCCATCGGGATGCCGCCGGCGTCCCTGATGCCCTCCTTCACGCGCACGGCCAGATCCAAATGGTGCCGGTTGCACGGCACGAGGTCGCTCCCCGTCTGGGAGATACCTATTATCGGCCGGCCGGAGCGCAACTCGTCCGGTGTGATCCCGTAGTTCATGTACCGCTCCAGGTACAGCGCGGTCTGGTCCATCCGGTCAGACCCCTCGAACCAGTCCCGCGACCGGAACCTACGCCCGCCCCCGGCGCCTTCTACCACAACACCGTCTACCACGACGGCCCCCGGCCCAACAGACAGGCCCTGCCGCGCCGGCTTCGTCCCCGTCCCATCCGCTACTCCTCGCCGCGCATGGGCGGCGTGGCGGTCGAGGTCTTGCCTAAGGCCTGGATCATCGTCGGCACCATCGTGAGCTCGGGGACGTAGGCGCGCGGCGGGAGCGTGGCGAGGAAGAGGCAGGCCTGCGCGACGTCCTCGGCCTTCAGGCTCGCGTCCCTGACCTCCCTGGGGGGAGGTTCGGGGCGGTTGTCGAGGATGGGGGTGTCCACGATGCCGGGCAGGATGGCGGTGAAGCGGACGCCGTTCTGGTGCTCCTCGAAGCCGGCGGCGTGGGCGAGCTCCGTCATGCCGGCCTTGGAGGCCTGGTAGGCGGGCCCCGAGGCGTCGGGCCAGGAGCCGGAGACGCTGCTGACGAGGACGGCGAGCCCCTGGGAGGCGCGCAGGTAGGGCAGGGCGGCGCGGACGGCGTAGAACGCGCCGGAGAGGTTTACGGAGATCATGGCGTCCCAGCTCTCGCCCGTGAGCTGCTCCAGGCGCCGGTCCGGAAAGTTCATCCCCGCGGCGACGACGAGCACGTCTATGCCGTCGGCCTCGCCTATCCCTTCGAGGGTACTCCGCACGGCGGCCTCGTCGGAGATATCGAGCTCGTGGGCGGTGACGGCGCGGCCCCCGGCGCCCTCCTCGATGGCGCCTTTGCGCCTGGCGGCGGCGTGGACCGTGGCCCCGGAGTCGGCGAAGAGGTTGGCGGTGGCGAGGCCGATGCCGCTGCTGGCCCCGATCACGACCGCCGTCTTTCCCGAGAGCGTGCCGTTCTGCATCTAGGCCCCCGATCCCGAGAGGAACACCTTTATCTGCGCCGATGGGCCCCTGACGAGGTCCGCGAAGGCCTCAGGCCCCTCCTCGAGCGCCAGCACCGGCGGCAGCTCCCCGATGCCGGCCCTCCCCTCCACGAGCCACGAGAGGGCCTGCTCGAAGTCTTCTGCGGTGTAGGCGTAGGAGCCCTGCAGGTCGATCTGGCCGCGCACAACGCCGTGAAACCCGAGGGTCGAGTCGTCGTCGTGCAGCCCTATAAACACGGCCCTCCCGCCGGGCCGCAGGAGGTCAATGGCGGCCCGCCGCGTCACCTCGGCCCCGACGGCGTCTATGACGAGGTCGGCCCCGAGCCCCCCGGTGGAGCCTTCGAGGGCCCGCCCGGCCTCCTCGGCCGAGGCGTGGGCGCCCGTCGCCCCGAGCGCGAGCGCCTGCCCGCGGCGCCCCTCGTGGGGCTCGACGGCGTGGACCGTCGGGATGCCGTCGAGGACGGCGGCCTGGAGGCACATCAGGCCGATGGTGCCGGCCCCGATCACCACCGCGTGCTCGACCGGGTGGCCGCCCGCCGTGCCGAGCCTCGCCGCGTGTACCCCGTTGGCGAGCGGCTCGGCTAAAGCGCCCGTCCGGGCGTCCACGCCCTCGGGAAGCGGGTAGACGTTGGCGGCCGGGGCCAGCGTGTACTCGGCGAAGCCGCCGGGCGAGTGGATGCCCACGAGCGTCCGGTTCGGGCAGAGGTTCGTGAGCCCAGTTCGGCAGAGCCTGCAGCTCCCGTCCGAGGAGAGGGGGTTGACCGCCACCGTCAGGCCGAGGAGGCCCTCGTCCGCCCCGTCCCCGACCTCCGTGACGGTGCCGGCGAACTCGTGGCCCATCACCAGCGGCGGGGTCCGGTTGCCCATCTTGCCGAGGTAGCCCTCTATCTCCGAGCCGCAGATGCCGGTGGCCTCCGGGCGGACTACTACCTGCCCCGGCCCGACCTCGGGGGGCTCCACCTCCTCAATGGACATCCGTTCCGGGCCGTGCCAGACGATCCCTCTCATGCTCCCACCTCTCCGTCGCGGGCCGTGCCCGCAATTATTCTACGTTCGCGGCCCCCGCGCACGCCTCAGCGCGGAACGAGCGCCACCGCCCGCACCGGGGAGCCCGAGCCGCCCCCGATCTTTAGCGGCAGGGCGACGAACAGGCAGAACGGCGGCAGCCGGTTGAGATTGTTCAGGTTCTCGACGACGTAGACCTCGTTGCCGAGCAGCGCGTGGTGCGCCGGGTTCTCCACCGAGCCGGCCGCGTCCACCGCCAACGTGTCGCACCCGACGAGCGCCGTGCCCCTCCCGACCAGGTACTCCGCGGCCCCGCCAGAGAGACCGGGCCAGTCCTCCAAAAAGCGCCGTCCCTCCGGGCCGGTGGCCCAGCGCTCGTCCCAGCCGTAGCGGAAGAGGACGCGGTCCCCGGGCTCTATGGGACCGTGCTCCCGCTCCCACGACTCGATGCGGTCCACGCCGAGCAGGTCTCCCGCCCCGAGGCCCGTGGCGTCTATGGTGGCGGCGCGGCCGGCGAGTCGTTCTAACGGGATCTCGTCCGCGCCGTAGTGGGCCGGGCCCTCGGGGACGAAGTGGAGCGGGGCGTCCATGTGGGTGCCGGTGTGCTCGCCCATGGTGAGGCCGCGGTGGGTCGCCACGTCGCCCAGAGCCTGCGACTCGTAGGAGACGCTCGAGAACCGGGCGTGGGTCGGCCAGGCAGGTATGCCCTCCTCGAGGAGGTGGGAGAGGTCTATCCAGTCGTATCCGTCGAGCGGCGAGGGCATACTAAGCCCGGGCCGGGACGGGGGTCACTTCGCGCTGTAGCGGTCGGGGTCCTGGAAGACGTCTATGACCGAAGTACCAGCCTCCAGGCGGGCCGAGTGCTCGGCGCCGGCGGGGATATCGTAGGTCTCGCCGGGGCCGTAGGTGTTCGCCTGGCCGTCGATGGTGAGGTAGAGGGTCCCGGCCACGACGATGCCCCACTGGGCGCCGTGGGAGTGGGCCGGCACCTCGAACTCTTCTTCGGCGCGGAAAAAGACCGTCTGGCCGTGGGGGCCGGCGATCATGCGCCCCTCGAGGCCCTCGAAGGGGGTATCGACCTGGGGGAGGCCCTGGATCCAATCCGCGTAAGGGTTCATCGGTGCTCCTTTCCCGGGAGATCGCGTCGTTTGCGCCGCCGGCGCGGGCGTCATTATACTGGCCGCTCACGCCGTCTCGGAAAACCAATGGAGGTGTCATGGAACGTCTCGCGGGCAAGAGAACGATAGTCACGGGCGCGGGCAACGGCATAGGTCGGGCCATCGCGCTCAGGTTGGCATCGGAGGGCGCCCGCGTCGTCCTCGCCGACGTAAACGAGGAGGACGCCAGGGGCGTCGCAGACGAGATCGGGGACGGGACCCTCGTCCAGAAGGCCGACGTGACCCAAGACGGGGACGTCGAGGCGCTCGTGGGGCGGGCGGTCTCCGAGTGGGGCGGCCTCGACGTCATGGTCAACAACGCCGGCGTCGGCGTCGCCGGCACGGCCGTCACCACCACGGAAGAGGAGTACGACCGGGTGATGGACGTCTGCGTGAGGGGCACCTTCCTCGGGATGAAGCACGCGATACCTGCCATAAAGGACGCGGGCGGCGGGTCCGTCATAAACATGTCATCCGTGGCGGCTCTGGTGGGCCTCGTGGACCGGGCCGTCTACTCGGCCGCCAAGGGCGCCATCTACTCGATGACCCGGGCGTCCGCCATCGACCACGTCGGCGAGGGCGTCAGGGTCAACTGCATAGCGCCGGGCACGGTGGACACGCCGTGGGTGCAGAGGATAACGAGCGGCTACGACGACCCCGAGGAGGCGAGGGCCAACATGCGGGCCCGCCAGCCCCACGGCCGGCTCGTGACGCCCGAGGAGATCGCCGCGATGGCCGCCTACCTGGCCGCCGACGAATCGGCCTCCGTCATAGGGGCTTGCATGGTCGTGGACGGCGGCGTCACCGCCCGTTGACCGACCCCCACCGGGAACTGGTAGAGAGGGGCTACGACCGGGTGGCGGAGAAGTACCTCGCCACCAAGGACCCGCGAGACCCCCTGGTCCTCTCCGCCCTGGAGGATCTATCCGGGGACCTCCGACCCGGCGCCCCCGTCCTCGACCTCGGCTGCGGGGCGGGCGTGCCGGCGACCCGCCGGCTGGCGGACCGGGGCTTCGACGTGACCGGCGTGGACCTCTCAGGGAAGCAGCTCGACCTCGCCCGCAAGCTCGTCCCCGAGGCGACCTTCCTGAAGGCCGACATGACGGAGCTGGACTTCGGGCCCGGAGCCTTCGACGCCGTCGTCGCCTTCCACTCCATCATCCACGTGCCGAGGGAAGACCACCCGGTACTGCTAGAGAACATCCACCGCTGGCTGGGGCCCGGCGGCCTCTTCCTGGCGACCCTCACCTTGACGGATTTCGACGGCGAAGACCGAGACTGGGAGGGCTGGGGGGCCCCGATGCGCTGGAGCCACTACGACGCACGGACGAACAAAGGGATGCTGCGCGAGGCCGGTTTCGACATCGTCTACGCCGAGCCGCGCACCGGCGGCGGCACCGGGAACGCCGGGGAGACCTGGCTCTGGGTCCTCGCCCGCAAGGGCCACGGATGAAGGGACGCCGGCAGGAAGCCTCGGCCTCGACGGGTTCGAGGGTAGACAGACAACAAGAGGGAGGATCAGCCTATGAACGGTAAGACGGCCGCGATACTCGGGGTGGGACCCGGCCTGGGGGCGGCCGTGGCCCGCCGCTTCGCCCGCGAAGGCTTCGCCGTGGCCCTCATGGCCCGGCGCGAAGGGAGCGTCGCCGGTGTACGGGAAGAGATAGAGGGTGCGGGCGGCACGGCGCTACCCATCTCGGCCGACGCCACCGACCCCGCCTCCGTCGCCGCGGCCTTCGATGAGGTGCGGAGCAACCTCGGCGACCCCGAGGTCTTCGTCTACAACGCCGGCGCGTTCCAGATGGGCGGCATCCTGGACCTCTCCCCCGAGAAGTTCGACGAGTGCTTCAAGGCGAACTGCGCCGGCGCCTTCTACGCCGCCCAGCAGGTACTGCCCGCCATGGTCGAGGCGGGGCGCGGCACGGTGCTGCTCACCGGCGCGACGGCCGCGCTCAGGGGCTCGGCCCGGTTCTCGGCGCTCGCGGTCGGCAAGTTCGGCCTGCGGGCGCTCGCCGGGAGCATGGCCCGCGAGTTCGGGCCGCAAGGTATACACGTCGCCCACGTCGTCATAGACGGCCAGATCGACACGCCCAGGGTCCGCGAGATGTCCCCCGGCCGCGAGGACCACACCATGCTCTCCCCCGACGCCATCGCCGATACCTACTGGCAACTACACGCGCAAGACCGGACCGCCTGGACGCTGGAGTTGGATGTCCGGCCCTCCGTGGAGCGCTTCTAGCGCCCCCCGACCAACCGCCCCGCCATCGACTCGAACGCGCTCCTCTCCACCGAGTCCTCCAGCGGCTCCAACTCGAAGGAGTCGTCCGCGCGACGCAGGGCGTTCAGGATAAGCTGGTCGGTCAGCCAGGGGTTCTTGGGCAGCAAGGAGCCGTGGAGGTAGGTGCCGTAGGCGTTGAGGCGGCGGGCGCCCTCCGTGCCGTCCTTGCCGTTGTTGCCGAAGCCGGCGACGACCCTGCCCAGGGGTTCGCAGTCACCGAGGTAGGTGCGGCCTCCGTGGTTCTCGAAGCCGACGACGCGGCGTTCTTCAGGAGTCTCGGGAGCCGGTACGTCGACGAGGACGTTGCCGATCAGGCGCGCCTCGTCGGGCCCGCGCGGCTCTGTGTGGAGGTCGAAGATGCCGACGCCTGGCAGCCTCTCGCCCTCTGGTGTCTCGTAGTGGTGGCCCATCAGCTGGTACCCGCCGCAGACGCCGAGGATCACGCCGCCGTCATCCACGATGGCCCTGAGGTCGGCGCCCTTGGAGCCCGAGAGGTCGTCGGCCAGCAGGCCCTGCTCGCGGTCCTGACCCCCGCCGAAGAGGAAGATGTCGCGGCCCGTGGGCCTCACCCTCTCCCCCAGCCCGACGTCGACGACCTCGACCGGGATCCCACGCCACTCGCAGCGCTTGCGGATCGAGATGACGTTCCCCCGGTCCCCGTAGAGGTTCATCATGTCGGCGTAGAGGTGGTGGATCGTGAGCACGTGCCTCCCTCCGGTCGTCTTATAGCCAGTCAGCCGGTCAGCATCTCAGCCGGTCAGCTTCATGCTCTTAGATGGTAACCCGAAAGTCGGGACTGATCCGGACAACGGTAGCTCCCTGGAGCCCGATTGCGCCCCCACAGCAACTGACGAGCCGCCGGAGGCGGCGGGCTGAGATGCTTCACCCTTCCCAGAACTGGTGCGTGTAGCCCATGTCGCCTAAAGCCTTGCGGATCTCGAGCATCGCGGTGTAGGTCGGAAGGACGTAGAGGGTCTCACCCGGCGGGGTGAATTGGAGGGCGGCCCTTATGGCCTCCTCGCGGTCGGGGATGACCTCGCCGACGGGCAGGTCGGCGTACTTGAGGCGGACGGCCATGTCGCCGGCCCTGGTGCCGCTGACGGTGAAGGGGGCGGCGTCCGAGGCTCCGGCGGCGCGGGCGTCGGCGAGCATCTCGAAGTCCACGTCCCACAGCCAGGAGACGTCGCGGCCGTCGGCGTCGTTGTCGTTTATGGCTATGAGGACGTTGTTGGCGTCGGCGCCGGTGACGAAGGTGCGCAGGATCTCGTTGAACCCCACGGGGTTCTTTATGAGGAGCAGGAAGGCCTCCCTGTCCCCGGCCTCGATCCTCTCGACCCTCCCGAACGCCCCGCCGAAAAGCCCGAGGCCCCCGACGACGTCCTCGAAGCCCACGCCCGCCTCCCCCGCCACGGCCGCGGCGGCGAGCGCGTTGTAGACGTTGTAGAGGCCCGGCAGGGATATCCTCGCCTCACCCTCGCCCTTCGGCGTTGTGAGCAGGAAGGAGGAGCCGCGCGCGCCTTCGAGGCGGACCCGGCTCGCCCGGTACGCGAGCCCGGGACGCGAGAAGTCGCCCTTCGGGCAGCGGTAGACGCCGACGTGGCCCATGTAGACGGCCGAGTAGTCGAGGGGGGTGCCGCAGACCGGGCAATCTTTAGAGTCGGCGACGTGCTGGAGGCTTCCGGTGTCGAGGTCGGGCGCGTCCACGCCGTAGAAGACGGGATGCGCGGCGGAGCTACCGAGGCTCGCCACCAGGGGGTCGTCGGCGTTCAGGACGACCCGGCCGTCGCGGGGCAGGTCGGAGAAGGCCGAGGCTATGACCTTGCCGGTGTACGCGAGCTCCCCGTAGCGGTCGAGCTGGTCGCGGAAGAGGTTCAGGACCGCAAGTATTTTGAGCTCCGCCTCTGCGGCCACCCGCGGGACGCTCGCCTCGTCCACCTCGAAGAGCCCCATCTGGGATGATGATCTGCCGGAGAATGACGCGTCGGAGACGAGCGCCGCGGTGACGCCCGTCACGAGGTTCGCGCCCGTCGAGTTGTTGACGGCCCGCACGCCTGCTGTGGCGAGTATCTTCTGGATCATGCCGGTCGTCGTCGTCTTGCCGTTCGTGCCGGTGATCGCCGCCGAGCCGAGCGGGAGCCGCCGCGAGAGTTTGTTCAGCACCCCCGGATCTACCCTGCGGGCCACCACGCCGGGGATGGTGGATCCCCCTCCGGTCCCGAGCCTGCGGCTCGCGAGTTGCGCGGACCGGGCGGCCAGTATCGCCGCGAAGAGGCGTGGGTCTGGGAAGATGCTCACGGCTCGGATTATATGTACCCGGAAGGGGTCTTGCCGCGTATCCTCACCGCTTGGTTCGCGACGGGCTCGCGAGGTCGCGGGGTCGGTCGGAACCCCGGGCGGGCGCGCCGAGCTCTTGGAGGTTCACCGTATATAGACCGTACTTCTCCCTGGGGGCGCCGTCCACGGCCGAGAAGCCTGGCCGGGTTTTCAGCCGCCTGTCGAGCGGGCCGCCCGCGTAGACCATCAGGTAGTCCACCCCGTGGCGGCGCAGTATCTCTTGGGCCTCCGCGTCGAGGGTGGGGCCGAAGAAGAAGCGGTGAACGTCCCAGTAGCGGCGGGGGATGCCCAACTTCGAGCCGGCCCTGCGCTCCAGCTCCTCGCGGTCCCTGATCATGCCCTCGCCCCGCTGGCTCACCACGTCCAACGAGGTCGAGTAGGCGGGGATTACGTTGTTGGCGCTGTCGCGCGCGAGCAGGACGCCGCCCCCTTCGAGGTTGTCCCGAAGCCAAGGGAAGATGGGGTCGGGGTGGTAGTTCGGGGTGCGCGCGACCTCGAACTCGCGGTAGAGGCCCACGGCCTTCGCCACGGCGGGGGTCGCGGCGACCGCCATCAGGACGGCCGCGAGCGCCAGCGGCAACGCCCGGGTCGCGCCGCGTCCTATCCCGAGCCCTCCCAGGCGGGCCTCCGCGTAACCCAAAACCTCCCAAGCCATCCAGCCGACCGTCAGCAGGCCGAGGAGGGGGATCGGCCAGGCCAGGCGCCACAGCAGGCCCGGCACTATCAACCTCTCGCCCACGAACGTGGCGACCGGCGGCACGTAGACCGCGACGCCAACCACGACCAGCCCGCCGAGGAGGAGTTGGGCGGCGGGGCCTGCCCTGACCCACCGCAGCAAGAAGGGGACGCCCAGCACGTACGCCCCGAGTATCACCGGGTTCAGCAGCAGCCAGGGGTGCATCATGTACGAGCCGTCGTCAAACTCGTAGATGTGCCGCCAGCTCTCCGTGATGAACACCGTGTACTCGAGCACCGCGGGGGGGGTCGCGTTGATGTCCGCGGAGAACAGCACGGCGGCGGGCGACTCGCCGGCGAAGAGCAAGAGCAGGGGACCGAGGACCACGCTCCACATCGCCAGCGCCAGGGCCACCATCCCCGCCCAGGCCGTCCTCCGTCGCGGGTTGGCCGCCACGTGCGCCAGCCCGAAGCCGAGCATGCACAACCCGAGGGGCGCCAGCACCGAAGGGTGCACGGCCACCGTCGTCCAGCACAGGAAAGCGAAGAGGCCAAGATAGCGTAGCTTGCGGCCCTCCACGAAGAGCGCGGCAGAGAGGAGCGCCACGGGCAGGACGAGGAACCTGGCGGCGTGCTTGTCCTCCGCAATGCGGACGGCAAGCTCCACCCCGACGTTATGCACCGAAGGCTCGATAAACACCACGTGAAACAGGGCGTAGACGGTGGCCGAGAGGACCGCCGCCCGCTCGCTCTTCAGGAGGACCCGCGCCAGGGCGTAGACGGCGAGCAAGGCCAAGACGACCAGCGTCGGGGTCAGGTACCTGAGCACCATCTCTATGGGGTCCAGGCCGGAGACGCGGGAGAGGGCGGCCTGCTCCAGCAGCCACCCGTTCACCTTTACCCGCGACAGCTCGGCGGTCCTCTCGCCGAAGTACGGGTCGCGCAGCGCGAGCCTCTCCGCGCCCATAAAGTCCCTCACCCACGACAGGTAGACCCACGCGTCGTCGTAGTTGCTCGGCACCCTTCTCGTGGCCACGAAGGCCAGGCCCCCACCCAGCAAAGCCAGGGGCGCCCACAGCCAGCCGGCCGGGGGCCCGTGCGCCCCGTCGTCCGCGCCGGAGGCCGGAGCCGGTGCGGACGTCCCCGCCCGCAGAACCCTCCAGCCTGCCACCGCGAGGGAGGCCGTCAGCACCGCCCCCGAGGCCCAGAGGTAGGACTCGATGCTCCGGTGCGAGATCAGGAACGGCACTCCCAGGAGGCCGAAAACGCCCGTGCTGACGGCGAACGCGACGGGCGCCACAGACAGACCCGAGATGGAGTCCCCAAAAAACCAGTGCGTTATGAGCGCCCCGGGTGCCACGAAGAGCAGGAGGATCGCGACGAAGGCAACCGGAGGCGCGGCTTCGGTGACGGCCCGCAGGGGTGCGAGCAGGGCAACGGCCGCAACGCTCGACAGCAGGATCAAGGCGTCCGGGGATCTGACGCGGCGGGCCAATCGCTACCTCCGGTGCGACGCGTGGTTGCGAGAGAGGTTACAGGTCTCCACGCCGGTGCTCAAGCTCGCGGTCAGGCGTTGGTCCTCCGGGTGACTCTTCGGCATGGGAACGCCCGAACCGGTCCGAGTAACCTGACCGTTCTTCCGGGTGGCGCGGGCCCGGCGGCGCGGTAGAAACTGCTCCATGGAGATCTTCGAGAACCTCTCGGCCAGTTCCAGGCTGGAGAAGCCCGCGCTCGACGCCTACTCGCGGGCGGTCAGGGACGTGACGGAGACGCTGGAGCCGGCCGTGATCTCGCTCGGCCTCCAGGACGGCCGCGGCGGCGGGAGCGGCGTGGTCCTCGGCACGGACGGGGCCACCGCAACCGCCGTAACCAACAGCCACGTCGTGCGCGGCCTGGGCAGCGCCGGCGGCCGGCGCGACAGCGGCGGCGAGATGCGCGTGACTTTCTCGGACGGGACGTCGGTCCCGGCGGAGGTGCTCGGCGACGACCCGCCGAGCGACCTCGGGGTGGTCCGCTTCACGCCGGAGGAAGAACCGGTCGTCGCCGCGCTCGGCGAGGCGGAGAACCTCGTCGTCGGCCAGCTCGTCGTCGCCATCGGGAGCCCTCTGGGTTTCCAGAGCACGGTGACGGCCGGGGTGGTGAGCGCGCTCGGGCGCTCCATCCGCGGCCAGGAGGGGCGCCCGATCGAGAACGTCATCCAGACGGACGCCGCCATCAACCCCGGCAACTCCGGCGGGCCCCTGGCGGAGGCCTCGGGCAGGGTCGTCGGCATCAACACCGCCATCATCGGTGGCGCCCAGGGCATAGGCTTCGCCGTGCCGGTCTCGGGCGCCTTCAGGCGCGTCGTCTTCTCCCTCGTGACCGAGGGGCGCGTGCGCCGGGCCCGCCTCGGCGTGGTCGTCGCGACCCAGCCGGCGCGCGGCGGGGTCGGCGGCGGCGCGGGCGTCAGGGAGGTCGCCCCGAACGGCCCGGCCCTCAGGGCCGGCGTCCGCCCGGGTGACGTCGTAACATCCCTGGGCGGGCGGCCCGTGCGCTCCAACGGAGACCTCCTCGCCCTCCTAGACGAGTCCGCCATAGGCCGCGACATGGAGCTGAAGGTCATCAGGAGAGGCAAAGAGCTCTCGCTCACCGTTCGCCCCCGCGAGCAGGAATAGGCTTCAGGCGATGCTTCTCTTTCGTGCTCGCCAGAGCTACCCGAAACCTGTAGCCTGTGGCCCGTAACCTACCAACGGGAGGCACGATGCCCGACGTGGCGTTTGTGGTGAAGGACGTCTCTGGTGCTGAGGACGCCGAGCGGCTGGAGCGCGCCCTCACGCGCCTGGGCTTCGTGAACCTCGTCAACGTGGACGGGGAGAAGGGCCTGGTAGCCGTCTCCTACAGCGGCGGCGAGGCCGAGCGGGAGAGGATCGAGGGCGCCATAGCGGAGGCCGGCCACGACGTCGAGCCCTCCCCGGGCGCGGACCCTTCGGTTGACTGACCCCGCGCCTGAGGCAAGCCTCTCCGTGGGCGACGCCGCGCGGCTGCTGGGCATCCCGGAGCCGGAGGCGCGCGCGCTCGCGGACGAAGGGGGCAGGGTACCGCTGGCGGCCGTCCGGGACCGCATCGGCGGGACCGCCGCGGCACTAGAGCTCGCGCACGCGCTCGCCAAAGCGCTCGCCGAGGCCAGGGAGGAGGTCGGCAGGCTCTCGGGTGGGCTGAAGGAGGTACGTGCCTCCAACGCGCGGCTCCAGAGGGAGGCCAGGGAGGCGACCGCCGAGCGGCGCCGGCTAACAGATGAGGTGCTGGAGCTCAGGGCGGCGGCAGAGGAGCGGCTGATGCTCATGGAGCGCGTCGAGCACATAGCCAGGGTGGAGCAGGATCTCGAGGAGAGCGCCTCGGAGTTGGACCGCCTCAGGAACAGGAGGCTCCTCGCCCGGCTGCTGAACCGGTAGGGAGGCCTACCGCGCGGTCGCTGCCGCGGTGCTGCTATGCGCGGTTGCTACGTTGCGGTGCCGCTCGCGCGGCGGCTCCACAGCCAGGCTATGGCGGTAAAGACGAGCGCGGAGACCACCCCGATGATCCACTCGATGCTCGCGAGGGGCTCCAGGTAGTCGTGCAGGAAGACGTCAGAGAAGAACATCTCTATCGCCAGGTACACGAGCAGGCCGGCCCCGAGGTAGACCAGGAAGGGGAAGCGGTTCAGGAGCGACGTCAGGAGGGCCGCGCCGAAGACGACCAGCGGGATCGTGGTGGCGAGCCCGATCACGATCAGGGAGCGGCTCACCTCGCCATCTATCCTGGCGGCCTGCACCAGCGCGATTACGTTATCCAGAGACATCACCGCGTCGGCGATGATGATGATCCTGATGGCGTCCCAGGCGCTCTGCCCGGCCTCGATCTTGTCTTCCTCGGGCTCGGAGTCGTGGATCAGCTTCCAGGCGATCCAGATAAGGAGCAGCCCGCCCACGACCTGAAGGAACGGTATCTTGATGAGGAAGGTGATCATGGCGGCGAAGACGAGCCTCAGGATCACGGCGCCGGCCGCGCCCCAGACGATCGCGCGGCGGCGGTTGGCGCCTTCGAGGCTGCGGGCCGCCATCGCGATGACCACGGCGTTGTCGCCCGAAAGGATCAGGTTTACAACCAGCACGCCGACGAGGCGGCTGAGCCACTCTGCGGTTATAAAGTCCATCTAACCTGGCTTCCCCTTAGCCTCCGACCTCTACAGAGATCGCTATCTTACCAGGTTGCCGGGACGACGCCGCGTGGCGCGCCCCTAGCCGCGCACCAGGTAGACGACGGCAGCCACCACGAACACGATGTAGAGCGACCCGGCGCCCAGCATGACGGAGGCCTTGAGCGGGGCCTTGCGCAGCAGGAACCCGAGAAAGACCAGGCCGGAGAGGACGGCGAGCACGGCGGCCAGGGCGCTCAGGAAGTCGAGCTGCCAGGGCGTAAAGAGTATCCCGACGGAGACCGGGATGGTGCTCTGGAAGACCATCGCCCCGGTTATGTTCCCCACGGCCAGGGTGTCCTTGTTGTCCCTGAGCCAGATGATCGAGTTGAACTTCTCGGGCAGCTCGGTCGCCAGCGGGGCCAGGACCAGGGCGATAAGGCCCGCCGGTATGCCGATGGCCTCGGAGAGGTGCTCCACGCCGTCCACGAAAAAGTGGGCCCCGAAGCCCATCACCGCGATCGTGCCGACGAGCTGCGCGGCCACGGCCCACGTCGGCGCCGGGGAACTGCCGGGCCAGAGCGTGAGGTGCGAGGGGGGGTCCCCCTCGGCCTCTCCCCCCTGCCTCACGGTCCGCACCACGTAGACGACGTACGCGACGAGCAGCAGCACGGCGACGACGATCTTCAGGATGAGGGGCAGGGGCAATAGCCCGGCCGCGGCGGCGATCCCGAAGCAGGGCAGAAAGAACGCGAGGTCCGGGATCGCGGTCTCCCGGTCGGTCACGATCTCGGAGCCCGTCCTCCGCCGCCGCCTGTAGCCCAGCCCCGCCAGGCCGACGATAAACAGCGCGAGCGTCGCCAGCAGAAACGGGGCGCCCAGGATCGCGCCGATGCCGATCTCCCCGGCAGCCTCCCCCCCGGTGCCGACGATCACGGCCCCCAGGATGGCGACTATCGGGATCATGGTCTCGGGCAGCGCGGTCCCCACCGCGGCCAGGAGGCTCCCGACCGCCCCTGCCCCCAGGTTCAGACGGTCTCCCATGATCTCGACCGCGTTGGTGAACAGTATCGCCGCGCCGAGTATCGCGGCCAGGGAGAGCACCAACTCGATTACCGTCATGAGCCTTCTTTCGACCGTATGGAACAGGGACGTGCTAGATTCTTACCCGCTGGAGACCCTACTACACCCGGCCCGGAGGACATGGAAGAACTCGAGAAGACCCTGGCCGCCGTCGCGAGCGGCGACCTCTCCCCCGCGGAGGCCGCCGGACGGCTGAAGATGGGCGAGACCCGCTACCTGGACGGCTTCGCCGCCCTCGACCTCGGCCGCGCCGAACGCAAGGGCGTCCCCGAGGTCGTCTACGCCCGCGCCAAGAGCCCCGAGCAGGTCGCGAAGATCTGCGCCGCCATCCTCCGGTCTGCGCCGCGCGTGATCCTGAGCGCCCCGAACCCCGAGCACGAGGAGGCGGTCCGTCGCGCCCTGCCCGAGACGCCCGTCCGCCGGGCCGGGCGCTCCCTCGTGCTCGGCGACGGCGAGCCCGCGCCCACCGGCGGGCGGATCGGGGCGCTTAGCGCCGGCACCTCGGACCTCCCGATCCTGGAGGAGGCCCTTGCCGTGGCCCGCGAGATGGGTGTGGAGGCCCTCGCGTTCCACGACGTGGGGGTCGCGGGCATCCACCGCCTCTCGGGTCCCCTCCAGAGGCTACGGGACTTCGACCCCGACTGCCTGATCGTGGCCGCCGGGATGGAGGGCGCGCTGCCGAGCGTGGTCTCGGGCCTCGTCTCGGCGCCGGTCATCGGGCTGCCGACCTCCACCGGCTACGGCCTCGGCGGCGACGGGACGGCCGCCATCCTCGGGATGCTCCAGACGTGCTCCCCGGGCCTCACGGTCGTGAACGTGGACAACGGCGTCGGCGCCGGCGCCACCGCGGCCCTCATCGCCAACCGGGCCGCCGCCTCCCGCCCACCCGCCTAGAGAGAGACATGCGCGTCTTCGTCGCCGTCTTTCCGCCCCCGCCCGTCCAGGGGGCCCTCATCGAGGCCGCCCGCGCCCTCCCCGCGGACGCCTTCCGGCTAACCGCGCCCGAACGCGTCCACCTCACCCTGAAGTTCCTCGGCGAGGTGCCGCCGGAAGGCCTCCCCCGCGTGGCCGCGGCGCTCGAACGGGCGGCCCGGCAAGGTGAGCCTTTCGACGCGACCGTCTCGGGCTTCGGCGCGTTCCCCTCCACCAGACGCGCCAGGATCCTGTGGGCCGGCATCGGGGCGGGGGCGGAGGGGTTTTGCGCCCTCTCCCGCGCCGTCGAGGATCTCCTGGAGCCGGAGGGCTTCGCCCGGGAGGACAAGCCATTCGTGCCGCATCTGACCCTTGGACGTGCGCGCCGTCCGGTCCCACTCGAACTTGGCGGCGCGGACATCCCGGACCTCGGCTTCGCCGTCGGCGCGTTGGATCTGGTCGAGAGCAGGCAAGACGGATCGGGGGTAACGTACTCGGTGCTGGCGAGGTGCCCTCTGGGGCGCCCCTAGCCGGCGTCTATCGGCGGAAGAGCCAGGCGGCTAGAAAGCCGAGATCAAGGGCCCGACCGACATGATGATGAACAGCAGGATCAAGATCATGACGACCACGGCTATAAAGTTGTTTCCGCTCATGGGCTCGGGCTCTCTAAGGGTCTGTTTACCACCGGCGGGCCAATTCTAGCGGCTCGGCGACGGCCCTGCACGCGGCCGTCAACCAACGGCCCTGAGCTCGTTGGCGTAGAAGACCCGGCGGCCCGGCGCGGGCTCCCCTTCCCCGGCGAGCTTCTCGCGGAAGGCGTGGAACTCTTCGACCTTCTCGGCTATGAGCCGCACGACGGGATCGGGGTCCGAGCGCAACTCCAGGATCGTCTCCAGCGCCGCCGCGACGTCGACCTGCTCTACGCTTCCTGCCTGCCGAGGCTCCTTGTAGAAGATGCGGCAGCGGTAAGACCCGGCCTCGACGTCGTGGACCACCAGGATCATCTCGGGCCTCGTCGTCGCCACCCGGGGCACGTTCTCTAGCTCGTACATTATCCTCCGTCGCCGGTAGACTTCCCGCTGCGCCTCTTGCCAGGCTATCCCCGTAAACCCGTCACCCTTATCCAGAGAGTAAACCTTGTCCCTGGCCTCCTCGGCCCGCCGGACCCACCCCGAGATGCCGTCCCCGTCCAGGCTCTCCCCGCAGACCGGGCACCTGTAGCTGGACCCCGTCGCGGCCCTCAAGCCTTCCGGATGCAGGCAATTTTTGGCCCATTCCACCATGTAGGGGACCATTGTACTCTTTTCCTCACCCCCGCGGCGCCCGCCGGTAGCCGGGGAACATCCTCTACCTGTACTCCAGCTTTAACTCGGCACGCACCGGTCACCCCCACGCGAAGGAGGGTGCCGGGCCGCCATCCGGGACGGGCCGTGGACGGCATGCGCAGGCGTGGTGGGGACTTCTCAGGAGATTCGGTGGGCCGGTTTCGGGGGCCGCGGGGTGGCGGTTCTGGTATGTTCCGCGTGTGTTGTACGGAGGGCATGAGGCGCACCTGGTGCTCAACCCGGCCGCGAACGGGGGTCGGTCGGGGCGGCGGCGCGCGTGGATCTCGGAGATCCTGGAGGCGGCCGGCGTGCGGCCCGTCTGGCACGTCACGCGGGGGACCGGGGACGCCTACAGGATAGTCCGCGGGTTGCCGGACGGGGCGACGGCGGTGGCCGTGGGCGGGGACGGGACGGTCCACGAGGTCGCGGCGGCGTGCGCCGGGACCGGGAGGGTCATGGGGATCCTGCCCGCCGGGACCGGCAACGACTACGCGAAGGCGCTCGGGATCGGGGGCGACCTCCGGCGGGCGCTCGGGGTGCTCGTGGAAGGCAGGGTGCGCGCGGTAGACACCGGCGAGGTCAACGGCGTCCCCTTCAACAACGGGCTTGGCATCGGCTTCGACGCCGAGGTGGCCGAGGGCGTCGCGGAGGCCCCCCCGTACCTGGGCGGCCCCGGGAGGTACGTGTGGAGCGTGGGGCGCCTGCTCTGGGGCTTCCGGTGCCACGCGGCCGCCCTTAGGCTCGACGGGGAGGCCGTTATCGAGGCGAAGACCATACTCGTGGCGGTGGCGCTCGGCACCACCTACGGCTCGATGTTCCGGCTGGCGCCCGGCGCGGTGCTCGACGACGGGCTCTTCGAGGTGGTGTGGTCCGAGGAGGTGAACAGGGCGGAGGTGTTGCGGCTCATCCCGTCGGCGCTCTGGGGGACGCTCACCGCCCAGAAGAAGGTGCACCTGGCCAGGGCGCGGGAGGTCGAGGTGGAGCTCTCCGAGCCCGTCCCGGCGCACGTGGACGGGGAGATGCTCTCCCCCACCAGGGAGTTCCGGGCGCGCGTGCTGCCGGGGGCCCTGCGCGTCATTGGGCCGAACTGAGGTGCGTCAAGAGCCAAGGAAGGTGAGGTAGATCATGGGCCGACCAGGTGCCCGCGAGGTCCTGCTGCTGGCCGTCGTCCTCGCGGCGGTCGTCTTCGTGCTCTCCACCACGGTGCCCGGGCCCGGGGCGCTGTTGATGTTCCTCCTGCCGCCGGCGGCGCTGTTCATCGTTCTGTGCTTCGTGGTGAGGTGGGCCGTGGCGGCGGGGATCCGGGACGCGGGCGGGGGTACCGGCGGGCGGACGGCGCGGGAGACCCTGGACGCGCGGTACGCCGGTGGCGGGATCGGACCCGAAGACTACGAGCGGAGGCGGGCGCGCCTCGAAACCCCGTAGCCGCCGGCGCGTATAACCCTTCGGGCGCCGTAGAGGCGGCGTGCCTGTGGTAAAAAGCCTCCTTACGGCCCTCGGGGCGGGGGTGTGGTCCAGGCGGCGTATCGTAGAGGTTCGGAGAAGAAGAGATGAGAGCGTTCGTGTTTCCGGGACAAGGCGGCGGGGTTGCGGAGCCGGCGGCGGAGCTTCTGCCGGAGATCCGGCGCGTCGTCGGCGAGCGCATCCCGGACCAGGTCAAGATGTTCGCCCGCGCGGCGTGGGACGCCGACGAGAGCCGCAACCTGGAGGTGCGCCCCGACGTGGTGGCCGGGCACTCGCTGGGCGAGTACGGCGCGGCCTACGCGGCCGGCTGCTTCGACTTCGAGACCGGCCTCTGGCTCGTCGCCGAGAGGGACCGCTTTCTGGCCGAGGCCGCCGAGGAGACGCCTGGCGGGATGGTCGCCATCCTGAAGGCCGACCCCAGAGAGGTGGAGGAGGTCCTCGGCGAGTCCGAGGGCTCCGTGGTCGCCAACTACAACTCCCCCCGCCAGACCGTCATCTCCGGCCTGCGCGGCGCCCTGGGTGATGCGGTATCGAGGATTCGGGGGCGCAAGATCCCGCTGAACGTCGCCTTCGCCGCCCACTCGCCCTACGTCGCCGCCGCCGCCGAGAAGATGCGCGGGACGCTGGACGCCGTGGAGTTCAGGACGCCCACGGTCCCCATCGTCAGCGCCATAGACGGCAGCGTCCACACCACCGCCGAGGCCGCCCGCGACGCCCTCAAAAACCAGATGGTCGCCCCCGTGCGCTGGGTCAAGGTGGTCGAGACCCTGGCGAAGATGCGCGTGGAAGAGTGGGTCGAGCTCGGCGGCGGCGGCGTCCTGACCAGGATGCTCAAGGACTTCGAGCTCCCGTCGCTCAAGGGAATCACGTTCGAGGACCTGCGCGCCCGTCTCCCTCAGCAAGCCCAGAACCTGTTGCGCAAGGAAGGCGAGTAGGTTCTAGGCACCAGGTTTCGGGGCTCCGCCGACGCATTGCCGCGCGTAACGCGCCCCATCCGTACCGGCGGAATCCTGGCGCAGCGGACGGGTTCGAAACCCGCCCCTACGGGTGGCGGCGAACAGGCGCCTACGGGTTTGGGCACGAAAAAGGCCGGGGCTCGCGCCCCGGCCAACCTGAAGCCTGATGCCTGAAACCTACCTCGCCGCTTCGGCCTCCGTCTCGGCTTCGGCGTCCTCCAGGGAGAGCCCGCCGCCGGAGATCTGGACGATGTCGTCCTCCAAATCCGTGACGGTGCCTTCCATGCTGGACCACACGCCGATGGAGAAGCCGTCGTCGACGGGCTCCCCGATCTTCTGCCCGAACTCGACCGAATCGCCCTCGGAGATCAGGGGCGTCGCGGGCTTCAAGAGACGCCCGCCCAGGGGAACGGAGACGCCGCTGACCTTGCCGACGAGCGAGGTGACGCCCTCGGGCTGCCGGGTCTTTATGTCCGCGTACTCCTTGGAGGCGACACCCTTCGGGATCACGAGAAAACCGTTGGTGGTGCGGCGCACATAGGCGTCGCCCTCGCCGAGGGACTCTATGCCCATCTCGTTGAGGTAAGGGCCGCCGTCGATGACGGAGAGGTTGCCCGCCTCGGCCTCGACGTCCAGCCCCGCGAGCTTCAAGAGCTCCGTGGCCGAAGACCCGAGCGGCGCCTCGAAGAGCTTGAGCTCGAGGTCGGGGCCGAACACGTTCACGAACTTGGTAGTGACGGGCTTGCCGAGGAAGAACGCATTGTAGATGTTGAGGAGCGTCTCGGAGTTCTGGACGATGTGCCCGGCGTCGTACGGGCGGCCGGGGCGCTTGGAGCCGTCGGGCATGTCCACCCGGCGCGGCACCCACTTGCCCTTGTCCTCGTTGAAGATGTTCTTGATGAGCGTCTTCTCCTCGCCCATCGAGTACTTGTCCGGCACCAGGGCGAAGCCGTACAGCCCGTTGGCGGTCTCCGCGTACGGGGAGAACCACTCCTCGTCCTTGAAGTGGACGCCCATGATGACCTGCTCGATGCCGAAGATGGTCTTCATCGCGTCGAAGAGCTCCAGGAACTCGTCGAAGTACTCGCGGTGGATCATCTTGTCGCCCCAGTAGCCCGGCTCGGACTCGGTGCAGTTGACGATCAGGTTCGGCTGCGGGTTCTTCCACTTGAAGTACGTCGGAAACCCGCCGCCACCGGCCCCCACGATGCCGGCCTGGCGCATCAACTCGACCGCCTCTTCCCTGCTTAGCGCCTTTACCTCGTCGAGCGTGCGCTGCTTCAACTCAGCCAAAACTCTTTCCCTCCGAACGCTTTCCGTACCAGAAGCTTATAGTTACAAACTCCACCTAACTATGGCACTTAGTATAACCTTTGCGCCTTTGTGTTGCTAGTTCGGGCGGCCCCGCTCTGGTAGACTTTCAAGCAGCATGAAGCTCTCCAGGCTCACGTCGAACCTCCTTCTCGCGTGCGGCGTTATCACGCTCTTCTCGTGGACGACGAGGGCCTACACCTGGTACGCGAACGACCTGCAATCGGACCCTTATCTGGCCTGGCTGCACTTCCCGATCATAGGCATCTTCCTCCTGATCGGCGCCTACCTCACGTACCTGGGCGTAAAGAGCCGCAGGGCCATCCGCCAGCAGCGGGGCTAGTCAGAGCCCGCTCCGGCTTCGCCTCCGCTCGTCAGCACGCCGCTTCGCGGCTCTCAGCCGGTCAGCATCTCAGCAAGATGTCCGACGTGTTGCGTCACCTCTGGTTCGAAACCGTCCCACAAGACGCGGCCAGGCCTCCGACTGCAAGAAGCTGACGAGCTGAGAGCGAGCCCAAAGGGCGAAGCGTGCTGACCGGCTGACCAGCTCTAGAGCGGGTAGTCGATACGGGCTTCGGGCAGGTCGGCGGCGGAGTAGTTTGGGACCGCGCGGCGGAGGAACTCGACGGACCGGGCGGCCTCCTGGCTGCGGGCGTGGTAGATCATGCCGTCCAGCAGCTCCGTGAGGTCGGCGTCGTCCGGCGGGGTCATGTTCTCGGTTGAGAGCTTGAAGACCATCTGGTGGTCGGTCGAGACCCGCTCCTCGCCCTCCTCGAAGAGCTCTTCTTTCATCTTCTCCCCGGGGCGGAGGCCGACGAACTTTATCTGGACGTTGGCCGCGCCCATGATCTCGATCATCTTTCGCGCGAGGTCCGTGATGGCGACGGGGCGGCCCATCTCGAGGACGTAGGTGCCGTAGCCCTCGGCCATGGCCCCTGCCTGCAGGATCAGGGAGACCGCCTCGGGGATGGTCATGAAGTACCGGATCATGTCGGGGTGCGTCACCGTCACGGGGCCGCCGGCCTCTATCTGCTGGCGGAAGGTGGGCACCACGGAGCCGCGGCTGTCGAGGACGTTGCCGAAGCGGACCGAGGCGTAGATGGTCTCGGGGTACTCGCCGGAGAGGTTCTTCACGACCATCTCCGAGAGGCGCTTGGTCGCCCCCATGACGTTTACCGGGTGGACGGCCTTGTCCGTGGAGACGTTGACGAACTTGCTCGCCCCGTAGGCGCCGGCGGCCCGCGCCACGTTGAGGGTTCCGTAGACGTTGTTGGTGATGCACTCCGTGGCCTGCAGCTCCATCATCGGGACGTGCTTGTAGGCGGCGGCGTGGAAGACGAGCTGCGGCCTGTAGCGCTCGAAGATAAAGCTCACGCGCTCGGGGTGGGTAACGTCGCCGACAAAGACCTCCGCGTCGTAGAAGTCCTCGCGGCGAAGCTCGGTGTTCAGGTAGTAGAGGCCGCTCTCGTCGCGGTCGAGCAGGACCAGCTTGGCGGGTCCGAGGCGTGAGATCTGACGAGAGAGCTCGCTGCCAATGGAGCCCGCAGCGCCGGTCACGAGCACCCGCTTGCCGTTGATGTAGCCCGAGAGGGCTTCGAGGTCTATGTCCACGGGCTCGCGCCCCAGGAGGTCCTCTATCTGGAGCTCGCGCAGCTTTATGGTGCCCTCCGAGAGGAACTCCCCGAGGTCCGGCATCACCTTCACCGTGGCCGAGGCACGGGTGGAGGTGCGCCAGATCCAGTCCATCTCCTCCCGGCCCGCCTGCGGCATCGCTATGATGACCTGGTCTATGCCGTGCTGGGAGATGAGCCCTTCGAGGTCCTCGACGGCCCCGAGCACCGAGGCGCCCTCTATCTGCCGGCCGACCTCCGCGCGCGAGTCGCTGACGAAGCCGACGACCTGCGTCTCGGTGGCCGCCGTGCGCCAGATATGCCCGGCGAGCGCCACGCCCGGCTCGCCCGTACCCACGATCACGACCCTCGTCCTGCGCCCGACCTCGCGCAGGGAGAGCTCGTAGAAGACCCGCGGGTAGAGCCGTACGGCGACGAGCTGCGCATACGCCAGCACCGAGCCGAGAAGCGGCACCGAGAGCGGCACGGGGTTGAACTCCATGATCGCGAAGCCTTCAGGCCCCACGCAGAAGACCGCCAGGAAGAGCCCCCCGGCCGCTATGGCGGTCGCGCTCAACACCTGCACGCCCTGATAAATACCTGTGTATCTCAGGATGCTCCTGTAGACCCCGCTCTCGTTCAGGAGCAGGACGAACGCCAGCGCGGAGAAGACCGCGAACGGCCAGAAGTAAGGCCAGAACTGATCCTGATCCGGTACCTTCGGGTCACCGGCGACGCGCACGATGAGCACGACGGCGAAGGACTCGATTACTATGAACGCGTCCACCAGCATCGCCGCCCCGCGCCGGAACGCCGGCGGCGACCCGTGGAAGGCGCGCTGCAGCCGGTCCACGACGCCCAAAAGCCTATCTCCCGCCCTCCGCATAAGCCACATAGGGTTGCATTTTAACTTCTATAGACGCTCGTGACTATTTTTGGGGTATCAGGCATCGGGTTTCAGGTTAATTTACACGCTGCGTCTCCCGCGAGCGTCATCCACCTCTGCACGTTGCACCGATGCTCGCCCGGAACCTACTTCATCATCTTCGGCAGCAGGGCGAGCGCGGCGCACAGCGCCAGGGCCAGCAGCAGGCCGAGGAGCAGGTAGGCGCCGCCCTCGGCCACGAGGAGCGCGGCGAGGCCGGCGGCGACGCTCGCGCCGTAGTAGAGGTTGCTGGTGCGGCGGTGGAGGTCCGCGGTCGGGGTGATGCGCTGGTAGATGTGCTCGCGGTGGGCGAGAAAGATGCTCTTCCCGGCCCCGCCCCGCAGGCGCCGGAAGAGGGTGAAGGCGGTGTCGAAGAGGTAGGGTAGGAAGACGAGGGCGCAGGCGACGAAGCCTAAGGGCGTCCACGACTCGCCCGGCGGCAGCGGGGCGTAGAGGGCGACGGCCGCGAGGACGAAGCCGAGAAA
>JAUJMB010000032.1 GCA_030447045.1 Rubrobacteraceae bacterium
AGTGCGAGAACGTGCTCGACGCGATGGCCGAGGAGACCGGCATAACCGAGCGCGACTCCCTCTACTCCACCCGCGAGTACAAGAAGACGCGCGTGCGGTACTTTACGCCGGAGATGGAGGCGTGGGAGCGCCTCTACGCCGGCGTGCTGCGCTGATCTAGGCTTCAGGCATCAGGTACCAGGCTTCAGGTTTGCGGGGGCGGGTGTCTGCGTGCTGACCTGGGGGTTGCTGATGGCGCTGGTCGCGGCGCTGCTGGCGGGAACGGTCACGGGGCTGACGGGGTTCGGGCTGGCGCTTATCAGCACGCCGCTCCTGCTCTTCGTCTACGAGCCGAGGACCGTGGTGGTGCTCACCGTCTTCTTCTCCATCTTTATCAACATCGCCGTGGTGTGGGACTCCTGGCGGGAGGCCCGCCGGCCGCTGGCGCTGGCGCTCCTGATACCATCGGTCGTCGGGGTGGTGCTCGGGGCCGAGGTCTTGCGGCTCTTGGATCCCCTCTACATCCGGCTGGCAGTCGGGGCGGTGGTGGTGTTCTCGGCGTTGCTGCTGGTCCGCGACGTGCGGCTGCCGGGGGCGGGGACGCGTTGGGGGCCGGTCGTGGCGGGGTCGGCCAGCGGCGCGCTCTCGACCTCTACGGGGCTCGCGGGGCCGCCCATCGTGCTGCTGCTCGCCTCGCGGGGGCTGCCCAAGGCGGAGTTCAGGAGCACGAGCGCGCTCTATTTTCTGGCCATGAGCCTCGTCGGCCTGCTCGTGCTGGCCGGTCGAGGTCTGATCGAGGGCGGTGAGATCCGGCTCGGCCTCGTCCTCGTGCCCGCCGCCATCGTCGGGAAGATGGTAGGGACGGCCTTCTTGAAAAAGGTCTCCGAGAGGGCCTTCCGGGCCTTGAGCCTGGGCCTCGTGATCCTAACCGGCACTCTAGGCGTCGCCACGGCGCTCTGGGCGTTGGCCGGCTAGCCCCGGCTCAACCTCCGACCTCGATCCCGACCCCGTGCCAGGCGTTGTTGGCGTAGCCGAGAAAGTTCCAGACCTCCCCGACGGACGCCGGCTGCGCACCGCCGCCGGAATCAGAGGCGCGGGCCAGGATCCTGCGCGGCCCGGAGGATAGCCGCAGCGTCGTCTCCCAGAGCCGCCACGTCCCGGGGCCGTCGTCACCCAGAAGCGACGCTTCGGCCCAGGACCCACCCCCGTCTGCGGACACCTCGACCCGGACCACCCGGCGGTCGCCGCCGGCCACGGCGTAGCCGCGGACGGGGAGATGGCCTCGCCCCACCGTCTCGCCATTTTCGGGGGTGAGGATCACGCAGTTCAGGGGGATCTCACCCAGCATCTCGCCCCCGGAGTGGTCGGCGTTCTCGGCCGTCACGTGCGGCGGGAAGAGCTTGTACTCGACGGCCTGGTAGTAGTTGTCGGAAGGTTTCGCTTGCAGGGCTATCCCCGAGAGCCACTTGACGCTGCGGGCGCCCACGTAGCCCCCGACCACCGCGCGCAGCGGGAAGCCGTGCTCCGGCGCCAGCGGCCGGCCGTCCATCTCGTAGGCGAGCAGCACCCGGCCCGAGACGGCCCTCCCGATGGGCACGGAGCCGCCGAAGGGCGCGCCGGTGCCGGACTCCACGTCCCGGTCGAGGCCGGTGAAGGCGACGTGCCTGGCCCCCTCCCCGACGCCGGCCAGCCCGAGCACGTCGCGCAGGAGGACGCCGCCCCAGCGGGCGTTGCCCGCGGCGCCGACATCCCAGGCCACCTTGCCGGGTATCGGTTCCACCTCCGTAAGCTCCGCGCGGCGGTTGCCCGCGCAGTAGAGGGTGGCGGTGACTTCGGTCTTCGGGAGGTTCCGGACCTCCTCGAGCGACAACCGCAGCGGACGCCCCACGAGGCCCGAGACCTCCAGCCGGTACGAACGGGGGTCCACGTTTGGCACCTCCCCGTGGCACCGGACGTAGAAGGCGTCGGCGGGCGTCACGAACCTCTCCCGCAGCAGACGCGGCGGGGTCTCGGCGTTCAGGGGATGGTCGTTGTGGACCACGAGTTCCGGGCGCTTTCGGAGAGGTCGCCCGGTCTCGGGCCCGGGGTTACCCACCCGGCTCGCCGGCTTCTCGGGGCTTCACCTGGCGGGCGGCGACCAACCCTTACGCGCTCCGGTAGAGCTTGGTCATCGTGAACTCGCGGTGGCCGAGCGCCTCCGCGGAGGTGATGCGCCCGTTCGCCGCCCGGGCGAGGTGCTCCATCATCAGGTCGCCGGCCTGGGTCAGCGTGAGCTCCCGGCTCAAGAGCCCGCTCACGTCCACGTCTATGTGCTCGCCCATGGTCCTGACGGTGTTCGGGTTCCCGGAGACCTTTATCACCGGGACGATGGGGTTGCCGATGACGTTCCCCTGCCCCGTCGGGAACATGTGCAAGACCGCCCCGCCGGCGCCCATGAGCGTTACGTGCTCCGCCGCCGCGGACGAGCTGTCCATAAAGTACAGCCCCGGCCCGTTCCGCGGCGCCTCCGCCGGGTCCAGGACCCCGATCACGGGCTTGGTCCCGGTCTTCTCGATGTTGCCGAGCGCCTTCTCCTCTATGGTCGAGAGGCCCCCGGCGATGTTCCCCTGCGTCGGCTGCGAGCCGAGCAGGTCCTCCGACTGCGCCTCGATAAGCTCGACGTAGTCGTCGTAGACCTTCTGGAACCTCTCCCTGAGCTCGGGCGTGGCCATCCTCTCGGCTATGAGGTGCTCGCCGCCGGTAAGCTCCGAGGTCTCCCCGAAAAAGACCGTGGCGCCGCTCTCGACCAGGCGGTCGACCGCCACGCCCACCGTCGGGCAGGAGGCGAGGCCCGTCGTCGTGTCCGACTCCCCGCATTTGATGCTGACGACCAGGTCTTCGAGATCTACGGGCTCCCGCCTGAGCTCCGAGGCCCACTGCACGAACTCTTTGGCCTTCCAGGAGGCCCGCCGGACGGTCTCGAGGTCCCCGAAGCCTTCGATGGAGAACGCGGCGACGGGCTTGCCGGTCTCGGCGATGCCGTCGGCGACCCTCTTTGTCCAGTTGGGCTCGATGCCGATGACGACGGCGGCGGCGACGTTCGGGTTGGAGCCGGTCCCGATCATGGTCCTGAAATGTAGCTCCAGATCCTCCCCGTACTGCAGCCGCCCGTACGAGTGGGGCAGCGCCATCGTGCCCCGGATGTGCGAAGCCACCGCCTCGCAAGCTGCGTTGGAGATGTCGTCGACGGGGAGGACGATGACGTGGTTGCGCACCCCGACGCGCCCGTCTTCCCGCCTGTAACCGCAGAGCTCCATGCCTACCACCTGGCACTCTTGAGGTTGTGCGTATGGACGTAGTCGCCCCGCTCGAAGCCGTCGGGCGCCACCCCGATCCTGACGCCGTACTCCGTGACGTCCCCGCCGGCCTCGCGGCCCTCGACCGCGATCTTGTGCCCCAGCGGCACGTCTGCTCTGGCCTCGACCTCGACCGTCGAGTCGTCGTCCATGTACACCCCGACCACCCTCTCTCCGGCCCCGATGTCCGAGGTCGCCACCCCTACATGGTCGCCCGCCTTGTGGATCAGAAACTTGTGCACCCGGCCTCCTCGCGAAACGGCATCTCGGGTGGCGCGGGCGCCGGACGCGACCGACGACGCGTCGAGCCCGCAAGGACCACCCCACCGTTACATCATACCCGCGCCGCCACCCTTGGGCCGGTCGAATTCCTGCGCGGGAGGGGTGCCAAGGGGCGTAAACTTGTGGGTGTCTAGGCGAAGGGGGAGGGATGTGGACCCCGTGACCGCGGCGCGCAGGCGCGGATGACGAAGAACTGGTCCGTGAGGCGCGCCGTGACGGCCGCCGTGCCGGCGCTCGGCTGGCTCAGGGGCTACAGGCGGGCCGACCTGACGCGGGACCTCTCGGCCGGCGTGGTCGTCGGGGTCATGATCGTGCCCCAGGCGATGGCCTACGCGGTCCTGGCCGGCCTGCCGCCCGTCTACGGACTCTACGCCTCCATCGTCCCAACGGTGGCCTACGCCCTCTTCGGCACCTCTCGCCACATGCCCGTGGGCCCCCCGGCCCTGATGGCGCTGCTGACGTTCTCGGGGGTCTCGGCGCTCGCGCAACCGGGGACGCAGGAGTACGTGGGGCTCGCGCTGCTGCTGGCGCTCATGGCGGGGGTCTTGCAACTCGGGCTCGGGATCTTGCGGCTCGGGTTCGTCTCCAACTTTATACCCCTGCCCGTGCTCAGCGGGTTCGTCTACGCCTCGGCCGTCTTGATCTCCCTCAGCCAGGCCGCGGCCCTGCTGGGCATCCCGGCCGGCGACGAGAGGTCCACGGTCGGCATACTCTCGGCCCTCGCCGGCCGCGTCGGAGAGGCAAACCTCCCGACGCTCGTCATCGGGGTCTGTAGCATCGTGGCGCTGGTGTGCCTGGCGAGGTTCTTCCCCAAAGTGCCGGGCGCTTTGGTGGTCGCGGCGCTCTCTACGGTCGCCGTGTACGCCCTCGGCCTCGACAGGGCTGGGGTCGAGATCGTCGGGGAGGTGCCCAGGGGGCTGCCGAATCTCTCGGTGCCGCCGCTCGGGCTGGAGACCGTACGGGGGTTGCTGCCGGCGGCTCTGGCCGTGGCGCTCGTCGGGTTTGTGGAGTCGGTCTCCGTGGCGAAGGCCGTGGCGGCAAAGGAGCGCTACAGGTTGGAGTCCAACGCGGAGCTCAGGGGGCTCGGGCTGGCGAACGTCGCGGCGGCGTTCACGTCGGGGATGCCGGTGGCCGGCTCGTTCTCCCGGACGGCCGTCCAGTACGAGGCCGGGGCGCGGACCCAGCTCGCCTCGGTCGTCACCGCAGGCGTCGTGGTGCTCACGCTGCTCTCTCTGACGCCGCTCTTCTACTACCTGCCGGACGCCGCGCTCGCCGCTGTTATCCTGGTGGCCGTCTTTGGGTTGTTGGACTTTAGGCAGGCCAGGCGCATCTTCGAGGTCAGCCCCGTGGACGGGGCCACGCTCGTCATCACGTTCTTCGTCACGCTTCTGGTAGGCGTCGAGGAGGGCATCCTCGCAGGCGCCCTGTTCGCCCTGCTCGCCTTTCTGCGGCGCACCGCCTACCCGAACGTCACCCAGATGGGGTTCGTCCCCGAGGAGCGGGCCTTTCTCGACCTCGAGAGGTGGCCCGCGGCGGAGACCTACCCTGACGTCCTGATCGTGCGCTTCGACGCCGCGCTCTACTACGCCAACATCCCCTACCTCGAGGAGAAGCTTATAGAGCTCGTCTCGGAGAAGCCCGGGGTGCGCTGGATCGTCATCGACTGCCGCGGCATCAACGCCATAGACGTGACCGCCGTGGAGGGCCTCGAGGCCCTGATCTCAGGCTACCGCTCGCGCGGGGTGGGCGTCCTGCTCACCCACGTCAAGGTCCGCGTGCGCGAGCGTCTCGCGGGCGCCGGCTGGTCCGAGAAGTTCGGGGACTGGACGCTCCGCTCGACCACCAGGGACGCCGTGGCCTACGCCAGGTCGCACGCGGGTGCATAATCTGCCGGTGGAGAATCCTACGAGGAGGCGGAGAGTGGCGACGGTAAGGGTCGGGGCGCAGATACAACCGCAGCACGCGGAGTACCGGCAGATGCGCGACGCGTGGATGAGGGTCGAGGAGATGGGGGCGGACACGCTCTTCAACTGGGACCACTTCTACCCGCTCTACGGGGAGCCCGAGGGCAAGCACTTCGAGTGCTGGACGCTGCTGGCGGCGATGGCCGAGGCGACCGAGAGGGTCGAGTTCGGGGCGCTCGTGACGTGCAACTCCTACCGCAACCCGAACCTGCTCGCGGACATGGCGCGCACCGTGGACCATATCTCCGGCGGCAGGCTCATCCTGGGTATCGGCTCCGGATGGTTCCAGAAGGACTACGACGAGTACGGCTACGACTTCAAGACCGCCCCCGACCGCCTGCGCGACCTCGACGCGGCCATGCCCGTCATCGAGGAGCGGTTGGGCAGGCTCAACCCGGCGCCGACGCGCCGGATCCCGATCCTCATCGGCGGCGGCGGCGAGAAGGTAACCCTGAGAATAGTGGCCGAGCGCGCCCACATGTGGAACGGCTTCGGCGACCCCGAGCAGGCCGCCCGCAAGAGCGCCATCCTCGACGACTGGTGCGGCAAGGTGGGCCGCGACCCGAACGAGATAGAGCGCTCCATCCTCATCAACCCCGACCAGATAAAGAACGCCGACCGCTACGTCGAGCGGGGCATAACCCACCTCATGCTCGGCTTCACAGGCCCGGACTACGACCTCTCCCCACTCGAAGAGCTGATCTCCTGGCGCGACGCCTACCGCGAGCGCAACCCGGAGGTCCTGGCGGGCTAGGCCCCGACCGTCCGCCGCGCCGGAAGACGAGCCTATCCCCGAGGGCTGAGGACGGAGCCCGAAGGGCGAAAGGTGCCGCCTAGCTTATGGCCCGGTCCAGGTCCGCCACCAGGTCTTCCGCGTCCTCGATGCCGACGGAGAGACGGAGCAGGCCGTCGGTGACGCCGCGGGCCTCGCGCTGCTCCCTCGGGATCGCGGCGTGGGTCATCGTGGCCGGGTGCGTGACGAGCGACTCGACCCCGCCGAGAGACTCGGCGAAGTGGAAGACCTCCGTCTTCTGCACCGCCGCGTAGGCCGCCTCCGCGCCGCCCTTCAGCGTGAAGGAGACCATCCCGGAGAAGCCGGACATCTGCCGTTTGGCGAGGTCGTGCTGCGGGTGGGTCGGGAGGCCCGGGTAGTTGACCGTCGCGACCTGCGGGTGGTCCTGGAGGAACCGCGCCACCGCCAAGGCATTCTCCTCGTGTTGGCGCATGCGGACGGCGAGGGTCTTGAGGCCCCTGAGCACGATCCAGGCGTCAAAGGCCCCCGGCACGGCGCCGGCGGCGTTCTGGTAGAACTTGATCCTCTCGTGCACCTCCCCATTCGAGGTCATCACCGCCCCGCCGACGACGTCGGAGTGGCCGCCCATGTACTTCGTCGTCGAGTGGACGACGATGTCCGCGCCCAGAGCGAGCGGCTGCTGGAAGTAGGGCGAGGCGAAGGTGTTGTCCACGGCGACGGTGGCGCCGCGCGCGTGGGCCATCTCGGAGAGCAGGGGGATGTCCGAGAGGGTGAGCATGGGGTTCGTTGGCGTCTCGATCCAGAGCATCTTCGTCTCCGGCCGCAGCGCCCTCTCCACCGATTCGGGGTCCGTGGTGTCGACGAAGGTGAAGTCGAGGCCGTTGGACCTCTGGAGCACCTTGTCGAAGAGGCGGTAGGAGCCCCCGTAGAGGTCGTCGCCGGCGACGATGTGGTCGCCGGGCGAGAGAAGGCTCATCACGGCGGTCGTCGCCGCGAGGCCGGAGGCGAAGGCGAGGCCGTGCTCTGCGCCTTCGAGGGCGGCGACGCACTCCTCGAGGGCCGCGCGGGTCGGGTTGCCGGTGCGGCTGTACTCGTAGCCCTTGTGCTGGCCCGGGGCCTCTTGGGTGTAGGTGGAGGTCTGGTAGATCGGGACGATCGTCGCCCCGGTCGCTGGGTCGGGGTCCTGACCTACGTGGATGGCCCTGGTGGCGAACTTCAAATCATCCCTCTCCGAAGACGCGGTACGGTTTTTCGAGGTCTTCGGGGGTGGCCTCGGAGTTCGCGAGCACCCACTCGTCGTCGAAGACCTTGGAGACGTAGTTGCGGCCGGTGTCCGGCAGGAGCACGACGACGACGGCGTCTTCTGGCAGGTCTTTGGCGGCCCTGATCGCGCCGACGGCGGCCATCCCGCACGACCCGCCGACGAAGAGGCCCTCCTCGGCCATCAGGCGCCGGGTCATCAGGAACGACTCGCGGTCGTCCACCTGCACGACCTCGTCCACCACCGAACCGTCGTGGTTGCCGGGGTAGAAGTCCTCGCCCACGCCCTCGACGGCGTAGGAGTGGATGTTGTCGGGATCGGAGAAGATGGAGCCCTCGGGGTCCACGCCGACGACCCGCACGTCGGGGTTCATCTCCTTGAGGTACCTGCCGGTGCCGGTGATGGTGCCGCAGGTGCCCATCCCGGCGACGAAGTGGGTGATGCGGCCGGCGGTCTGGCGCCAGAGCTCGGGGCCCGTCGTCTCGTAGTGGGCCAGCGGGTTGGCCGGGTTCTCGTACTGGCCCGGCTTGTAGCCGCCCGGTATCTCCTCTGCCAGCCTCTCGGCGACCTTGTAGTAGCTCTCCGGGTCGTCCGGCGGCGCCGAAGGTGTCACGACCACCTCGGCTCCCATCGCCCTCAACAGGTCCTGCTTCTCCCGGCTCGCCTTCTCCGGCATCACGCAGATGCACCGGTAGCCCTTCACGGCCGCGGCCAACGCCAGGCCGGCCCCGGTGTTCCCGCTCGTCGGCTCGACGACGGTGCCGCCGGGCTTGAGGAGGCCCCTCTCCTCGGCGACCTCGAGCATCTTGAGCGCCGGTCTGTCCTTGACCGATCCGCCCGGGTTTATGTACTCGACCTTGGCGAGGAGGGTGGCCCGGATGCCCTCGCCGCCCTCCACGCGCCCCAACCGCACGAGCGGCGTGTTCCCGACGACCTCGAGGACGTTCTCGTAAAACTCCATCTGCCGTGTCTCCATCCCGGTAATGTACCATCCGGCCTCGTCCCCGCGCCTGTATAATCCGCGCCCATGGAAGGTAGCCCCTGGAAGAGCGAGCGCGTCCCCGGTGGGGTCGAGATCTCCATGGGCCGCGCCGGCGAAGGCCCCGACCCCGTGGTCTGCCTGCACGGCATAACCGCCCAGCACCGCGCCTTCACGTCCGCCGCGCGTCGCGTCGGCCCCGGCCGCGGCCTCGTAGGGGTGGACCTCCGCGGTCGCGGCGACTCGGACAAGCCCGACTCCGGCTACGGCCTCGAAGCCCACGCGGGGGACGTCGTGCGGGTCCTCGACCACCTCGGCTTGGAGAGCGCCACCATAGCCGGCCACTCCATGGGCGCCTTCGTGGCCCTCAAGACCGCCCTCCTGTACCCCGACCGCGTCCGCGCCCTCGTCCTCCTCGACGGCGGCTGGCCCCGGGCCGAGGCCCCCTCGCAAGAAGAGATGACCGAGGAGCAAGAGCGCGAGGCCGAGGCCATCCGCGAGGGCCTGGCCCGCGCCTTCTCCCGCCTCGACATGGTCTTCGAGACCCCGGACGACTACCTCGGCTTCTGGTTCCCCGAACAGAACCTCACGATGGCGGACCTCCCGCCCGACCTCGCCGACTACTACCTCTACGACCTGCAAAGAGTCGAGGGCGGCTACAACCCGAAGTGCCTCTCCGGCGCGGCCAAGCAGGACTCGCCCGACGTCACCGAGACCAGCCCGACCGCCGAAGAGATGCGCGCCGTGCGCTGCCCGGTCGCCCTGTTCCGGGCCTCGGAAGGCTTCTTTCCCGGCAGCCGCCCGCTCATCCCCGACGCGACCAGGGACGTCATGGCCGAAGCCCTGGACCTCCGCTCCGAGATGGTCCTGACGGGCGCCAACCACTACACGATGATGTGGCCGCCGTACACACAACAGTGGGCCGACCTTCTCCGCGACGATGGTTGGTGGCGCTAGAGGGGTCCGCTTCGGGTCGGTAAGAGTAGGATCGGCGAGATTCGCGCCTGCGTTATGATCGAGATGCAGCGGAAGATTCGTTCGTGGTGATGGACGTTCGTTCCTGATTTCCTGAGGCCTATCTCCTCAGCCGCTGGAGCCGCTAACTGCCCTGATAGGAGTTTACGCGCTTGCAGGTCCCCTGAGTCGAACGGGCAAGGGGGCGTACCGGTAAGGTCTGGCGGGACGTCGAACCGGGGTGCAACCGTCTCGGTCGGGCGGCACCACCAGCCGGCCTGGGCGGCAGCACGCGGATGCCCTACAGGCTAACGACGCCCAAGGCCACCAAGACCAGGAGGGCCAGCAGCGAGATCAGGGTCAGGATCCCCCAAACGATCGTGACCTTGTTGTTGCGCACGGTCCTCTCCTTTCGTCCGACCGCCAAGTCACACGCCCTTCTACCCGAACACCCCCGGCAACAAGAAGGACCGGGCTACCCCGAAGGGTAGCCGGAACCCGGTCGTGCTGCCCCCGCGGTGGTTAGGCTGGCGGGCCCGTCGGCTCCCATCGGAAGGCGCGGGGCGAGACGTCCGCGTCGGGTCCGCCGAAGCGCGGAGGGCGGCCCTGGGACCCTAGGTGCCGGCCTCGCGCGTTTGGGCTCTGCTCCCGCGGGCCTCCTGGATCGTCTGCCACACCTTGAAGGGCGAGGCCGGCATGTCTATGTGGGTGACGCCCTCGGAGGAGAGCGCGTCTATCACCGCGTTTATGACGGCGGGCTGGGAGGCTATGGCCCCCGACTCCCCTATCCCCTTCACGCCCATCGGGTTGGTGGGCGAGGGGGTCTCGGTGCGGTCCAGGATCATGTTCGGTATCTCGGGGGCGCCGGGGATCATGTAGTTCACCATCGTGCCGGTGAGCAGGTTTCCCTCCTCGTCGTAGACGGCCTCCTCGTAGAGCGCCTGGCCGATGCCCTGCGCTATGCCGCCGTGCAGCTGGCCGTCCACGATGGCCGGGTTGATGACCGGGCCGCAGTCGTCGACCGCCACGTACTTCGGTATGGTGACCGCCCCCGTCTCGGTGTCGACCTCGACGACGCAGACGTGCGTCCCGTAGGGCCAGGTAAAGTTCGGCGGGTCGAAGACGTGATCCGCGCTCAGCACCGGCTCCATCCCTTCGGGCAGGTCGTTCGCCAGGTAGGCGGCGCCCGCGACGTCCTGCATGGTGACGTTCCGCTCCGACGAGCCGGCCACGCTGAACCGGCCGCCCTCGAACTCGATGTCGCCCTCGGCGGCCTCGAGCATGTGCGCCGCTATCTTCTTGCCCTTCTCCACGACCTTCTCGCAGGCCAGGTGCAGGGCAACGCCGCCGACGGCGAGGCTCCTGGAGCCGTAGGTGTCGCGGCCGTAGGGGGCGATGGCCGTGTCGCCGTGGTGGACCTCCACGTCGTCCACGCCTACGCCCAGGGAGTCGGCGGCGATCTGGGACCAGGAGGTGACGTGCCCCTGGCCGTGGGGCGAGGTCCCGGTGACGACCTGGACCTTGCCCGAGGCGAGCATCCTGACGGAGGCGGCCTCCCAGCCGCCGCTCTGCAGGCGCACACCGGCGGCCACCTTCGAGGGCGAGAGGCCGCCGCTCTCCGTAAAGTTGCCGATACCGACGCCTATCTGCCTGACGTCGCCGGATTCGCGTCGGCGGCGCTGCTCGGCGCGCACGCCCTCGTAGTCGGCGAGGTCGAGGGCCCGGCGCATGCAGGTCTCGTAGTCGCCGGAGTCGTACAGGACGCCGGCAGGGGTCATGGTCGGTTCGTCGAAGGGCGGCATGAGGTTTTTCAGCCGCAGCTCCGCCGGGTCCATGCCGAGCTCGCGCGCCAGGTCGTCCATGATGCGCTCGTGGGCGTAGGCCGCCTCCGAACGCCCGGCGCCGCGGTAGGCGTCCGTCGGGGTGAGGTTCGTGAAGACCCCGGTGCACTCGAAGGAGTAGGCGCCGAAGGTGTAGAGGCCTGGGTAGGTAAAGGAGCCGAAGATCGCGATGCCGGGGGTCAGGAGCTGCAGGTAGGCGCCCATGTCGGCCAGGAGCTTCACCCTCATCCCGAGGATCTTGCCGTCGCTCTTCGCGGCGAGCTCTATGTGCTGGACCTGGCCGCGGCCGTGGGTGGTCGCCAGGTGGTTCTCGGAGCGGTCCTCTATCCACTTGATCGGCACGCCGAGCTTGCGCGTCAGCACGAGCGCGAGCACCTCTTCGGAGTACACGTTCAGCTTGGAGCCGAAGCCGCCGCCCACGTCGGGGGCCACGACCCTGAGCTTGATCTCGGGCACGCCGCACATGGCGGAGAGCACGTCCTTTACGAAGTGCGGAACCTGGGTCGAGGTGTACACGGTGAAGCCGCCGCCCCGCGGCTCGGGTTGCACCACGACGCCCCGGGTCTCGATGGCGCTCGGGATCAGGCGCTGCTGGATGTAGCGCCCGCTTACCACCACGTCGGCCTCGGAGAAGGCCTCGTCGATGTCGCCGGTACCGAGCGCCCACGTGTAGCACTCGTTGGTGCCGAACTTCTCGTGCACGAGCGGCGAGCCTTCTTCGAGCGCCCCCTCGACGTCCGTGACCACGCCCATCGGCTCGTAGTCGACCTCGATAAACTCCAGGGCGTCCTGGGCCTTGTAGCGGTCGGTCGCCACCACGACCGCCACCGGCTCCCCGGCGAAGTTCACCTCGCCCCTGGCCAGCGGCCAGTGGTCCGGGATCTTTATGTCCTCCGTGACCGGCCAGCCGGTGAAGCTCCTCGGCGGGGCCTCCTCGGCGCCGCCCGGCGGGGTGACGGCCGTCTCGCTGTCGGGCGAGCCGTCCACGTCGACGGCGTAGCCCGGTATGGAGGCGGCCTCCATCGCGCTCCCGCCCAGCTCCGAGGCCAGGTCCTCGTCGGTGAAGACGGCGACGACCCCTGGCCGTTCCCTGGCGCCCGAGGCGTCTAAGTTGGTGATCCTGGCGTGCGCGTGCGGGCTGCGCAGGAGGGCCATGTGCAGCATGCCGGGCAGCCTGATGTCGTCCGTAAAGCTCGCCTGCCCCGTGAGGAGCGCGGGGTCTTCCTTGCGCGGGACGCTGTTCCCCATGTAGCGCCGGGCCGTCTCCGTCATGTCGAAGCCTCCTCTACCGTTGCGACCTTTACCGAGCAGCCCGTGTGCGCACGAATCCTGCCGGACGCGCCTACTCCAGTTCCACCAGGTCCTGTCCGGCATCCACGGCGTCCTCGTCCTCGACGAGGAACCGCGACACGGTGCCGCCCTCCTGGGCTTTCACCTCGTGGAAAGACTTCATCACCTCGATCAGGCCCACGGCGTCGCCGGCGGAGACCTGGTCTCCCTCCTCCACGTAGACGTCGCTCTCCGGGTCGGGGCGCCTGTAGAAGGTGCCAGGCATCTGCGCTTTCACGGTCTTCGCCAACTCGAACGCTCCTCCCGTTAGGGGATCCTCTACTCCGCCCGTCCGACGGCCCGGATCTCGATGCCGTTCTCCCCGAGCTTGCGGACTATCGCCTCCGCGATCTTCGCGGCCCCGGGGGTGTCGCTGTGCACGCAGATGGAGTCCGCCTCCACCTCTATCTCCTGGCCGTCCACGGTCTTGACCGTGCCCTGGGCGACGGCCCTGAGGGTCCTCTCGCCCAGCTCCTCGGGGTCGAGCTCCTCGGCGATGCGGCGGGTAAAGACGATCTGGCCCTCCGCGTTGTACTCGCGGTCGGCGAAGAACTCCCTCGCGACCGGCTGGCTCATCTCTTTGGCCAGCTCGTAGGTCTTCGAGGCTTGCATGCAGTACAGGACGAGGGCCGGGTCGACGCTCTGGATCGCCCCGATGATGGCCCGGGAGAGCTCCTCGTCGCGGGCGGCGACCATGTAGAGGGCGCCGTGGGGCTTGACGTGCTGGACCTCCAGGCCGTGGA
>JAUJMB010000173.1 GCA_030447045.1 Rubrobacteraceae bacterium
CGCAACGGCCTCACCCCCGACGACGTCCAGTTCGTCATCCCGCACCAGGCAAACGCACGCATCATACGCTCGGCGGCGAAGAAGATGGACATCCCCGAGGAGCGGATCGTGATCAACCTGGACAGGTTCGGGAACACGTCGGCGGCGAGCATCCCGCTCTCCTACCCGGACATCTTCGACAGGATGGAGCGGGGCAAATACGTGGTCACCGTCGGGTTCGGGTTCGGGCTCACGTGGGCCGCCAACTTGTACAGGATCTAGGAGGCGCATGGCGCAGATGCGGGCGGTCGTCTTTCCCGGACAGGGAACCGCGGGCGGCGAGGTTTCGGGCGAGGTCGCGGAGGCCCTGCGCCGGCGGGTGGGCGACGGCGAGCCGCCCTACCAATTGGCCGTCTTCGCCAGCTCCGTGGACCTGTTCTACCGGTTGCGGGACTCGGGGGTGACGCCGGACCTCGTGGCGGGGCACTCCCTGGGAGAGTATGCCGCCGCCCACGCCGCCGGTTCCCTGGACCTCGACGAGGGCGTGAGGCTCGTGGCCGAGCGCGACCGGCTCATGACGGAGGCGGCGCAGAAGACGCCGGGGGGGATGGTCGCCGTGATCGGGGCGGACGCGGAGGAAGTGGAGCGCGTCGTGGGCGAGGCGGAAGGCATCGTGGTCGCCGCCAACTTCAACACGCCGCGCCAGACCGTCGTCTCCGGGGAGAAGGAGGCGCTGGAACGCGTCCTGGAGGGCATAAAGGGCAAGAAGGTGCCGCTCCGGGTGGCGGGAGCGTTCCATTCTCCCCTGATGGAGGGGGCCGCGGCCAGGATGGAGAAGCTGCTGGCGGGGGTCGAGTTCGCGGAGCCCGAGGTGCCGATGGTGGGGGCCGCCGACGGGGAGGTCCTGAAGACGGGGCGGGCTATCCGGGCCGCGCTGCGCGAGCAGATGCTGTTGCCGGTGCGGTGGGCGGCGGTGATGGGGCGGTTCTTCGAGATGGGGGTGGACGAGATCTTCGAGGCAGGGGAGGACGGGACGCTGACGCGGATGCTGCGGGACTTCAAGCGGAAGGACGTTCGGGGTGTGGCGGCGAAGGAGGCGCTCTCTTGAAGGCGCCGCTGGGCCCGGCCGCTATTAGGGGCCTGATCCCGCACCGCTACCCCTTCCTGCTGGTGGACAAAATCGAGGAGCTGGAGCCAGGGGTGCGGGCCGTCGGCCTCAAGAACGTCACCCAGAACGAGCCCTTCTTCCAGGGGCATTTTCCCGACTACCCCGTCATGCCCGGCGTGCTCATAATCGAGGCGATGGCGCAGGTGGGTGCCGTGGGGGTTATGGCCGGGGGCGACCACAAGGAGAAGCTGGCGCTGTTCGCCGGCATCGACGGCGTGAGGTTCCGCCGGCAGGTCCTGCCCGGGGACGTCCTGCGGATGGAGGTCGAGATCGTGCGCCTCAAGGGTTCGGTCGGCCGGGGCAAGGGGAGGGCCACCGTGGACGGCGAGCGCGTCTGCGAGGCCGAGCTCATGTTCGCCTTCGCCGCGAAGGGGGACGTCGAATGATCGGGGAGGGCAGGGTCGCCGTCGTTACGGGCGGCGGGCGCGGCATAGGACGCGCCATAGCCATCCGGCTGGCAAAGGAGGGCGCGCAGGTCGCCATCTCCTACCGCTCCAACGACGCGGCGGCCGAGGAGGCCGCGGAGGAGGTCCGGGGGGCGGGCGTCCGGTGCGAGCTCTTCAAGGGCGACGTAGCGGAGCCGGACGACGTCAAGGCGCTCTTCGACGGCGTAACCGAAGCTTTCGGCCGTGTGGACATCCTGGTCAACAACGCGGGCATTACGCGGGACAACCTGATGATGCGGATGAAAGAGATGGAGTTCGACGAGGTGCTCAGGACGAACCTCAAGGGGACCTACCTCTGCACGCGGGCGGCGATGCGGCCGATGGTGCGGGCGAGGTGGGGCAGGATCGTCAACGTGTCGTCTGTCGTCGGGCTCGTCGGGAACGCCGGGCAGGCCAACTACGCGGCCTCCAAGGCCGGCATCATCGGCTTCACGAAGAGCGTGGCCAGGGAGGTCGCGCAGCGCGGCATCACGGCGAACGTGGTGGCTCCCGGCTACGTCGAGACGGAGTTGACGGGCGGGTTGCCCGAGGGGATCAAGGACCAGATCCGGGCGCAGGTGCCCTCCGGGCGCTTCGGGGAGCCGGAAGAGGTCGCGGAGGTGGTGGCGTTTCTGGCGGGCGAGGGTGCCGGGTATGTGACGGGGCAGACGCTTGCGGTGGACGGCGGGATGACTATGCAGTAGCGGGCCAAACGTTTACACTACGCGCTATCCTGGAATGGGTACGTGCTGACTAAGAGAACCAGAAGGGAGAATGGGTTTTGGATCGCGAAGAGATTCTGTCCAAGATACAGGAGATTACGGCCGACAGGCTGGGGGTCGACGAGGGCGACGTGACCCCCGACGCGTCCTTCCGCGAGGACCTTGAGGCCGACTCGCTCGACCTCGTGGAGCTCATCATGGAGCTCGAGGAGCAGTTCGGTATGGAGATACCCGACGAGGAGGTCGAGAAGATCACCACGGTCGAAGAGGCCGTGGACTACGTCGACCAGCACCGGGCGGCGTGACGGAGGCGCCGGCAAACGGCAGGGGCCGCGCCCTCATCACGGGTGCGGGGGCGGTCACGCCCCTGGGCACCGGCGTCGAGAACTTCTGGGACGCCGCGCTGCACGGGAAGAGCGGCATCGGCCCTATCACGCAGTTCGATGCCTCCCCGTTCCCGTCCCGGATAGCGGGCGAGTGCTCGGACTTCGACCCGACGGACTTCATGACGAAGAAGCAGGCCCGCCGGATGGACCGCTTCGCCCAGCTCGGGGTGGCCGCGGGGCTCGAGGCCGCCGAGAGCGCCGGGGTCGCGGAGGTCATCCAGAAGGCGCCGGAGCGCGTCGCGATCGTGCTCGGCAGCGGCATCGGGGGCCTCTCGACGTGGGAGCGCGAGTACAGGGTTCTCGAGGAGCGCGGCCCCGGGCGCGTCAGCCCGTTCCTGATCACGATGATGGTCCCGAACATGGCCGCGGGACAGCTCGCCATCCTGCTGGGTGCTACCGGGCCGAGCCAGTGCCCCGTCCTCGCGTGCGCCACCGGCGGCGAGGCGATAGCCGAGGGGCTGGAGCTGATCCGCCGCGGCGACGCCGACGTGGTCATCGCCGGCTCCTCTGAGGCCCCGATCACGCCCCTTAGCATGGCCGGATTCTCCGCGATACGCGCCGTGAGCCGCTACAACGGCGACCCCGCGCACGCGAGCCGCCCGTTCGACGGGGGACGCGACGGCTTCGTGATGAGCGAGGGCGCCGGCGCGATAGTCCTCGAGAGCGAGGAGCACGCGGCGGCCCGGGGCGCGGAGCCCATAGCCGCCGTCTCCGGGTACGGCCGCACGACCGACGCCTACCACGTCACGGCGCCGGACGAGCAGGGCCGCGGGGTCGAACGCGCGATGCTCCGGGCGCTCGAGGACTCCGGTCTCACCCCCGAAGACGTCGGGCACGTCAACGCCCACGCCACGGCGACGCCCACGGGCGACGGGCCCGAGACGAAGGCGATCTCGCGGGTCATGCCCCACGCTCGGGTCTCGGGCACGAAGTCGATGACGGGTCACCTCTTCGGCGCCGTCGGTACGACCGAGGGCATCATGTGCGCGCTCGCCCTCAACCAGAAGAAGCTTCCGCCGACGATCAACCTGGACAACCTGGCGGACGACTGCGAGGAGCTCGACTACGTCGTCGGGGAGGCCGCCGACGCGCCCGGCCTGAAGGCGGCGATCTCGAACTCCATGGGGTTCGGCGGCCACAACGTCGTGGTAGCTTTCACAAGTGTAGAATAGAGAGCGTTATGTCTATAAGGGACCT
>JAUJMB010000033.1 GCA_030447045.1 Rubrobacteraceae bacterium
GAAGGCGGGGGCGACCCGGTGGGCTTCTGCGGACTGCGGCTCCTCGACGGCGGGCCCGAAGTGGAGGTTCTCTACGGCATCTCGCCCGCGGAGTGGGGGAGGGGATACGCCACCGAGATCGCACCTGAGACCATCGGCTACGGCTTCGAGACGGCCGGCCTCACCCGCATATGGGACATCGCCGACGCCGAGAACCTGGCCTCCCGCCGCATGCTCGAGGGGGCCGGCATGACCTTCTCGAGGGTTGCGTGGTCAACGACGGTCGCGAGGAGGCCCGCTACGCGAAGCGGGCGGAGGATTTCCAGCGGGTCTCGCCGGCAGCACGGGGCTGAAGGCTAGGGGGTCTCGGAGGGCGCGACTCAGCGCCTGACCCGGCTCACCCCGACCGGCACGTCCACCAGCGCCGCGAGGCGGCGGGCCAGCGGCCCGAGGGAGGGCAGCTCCGTGGCGGCGTGGCCCGCGTCTATCGCGGCGAGGCCGAGCGACCCGGCCAGCAGAGCGTCGTGGTAGTCGAGGTCGCCGGTCACGTAGGCCTCGGCACCCGAGGCGGCGACCTCCCGGAGGAACGAGCCGCCGGAGCCGCCGAGGACGGCGACGCGCCGGATCTCCGCCCGATCGCCTCCCGAGACCAACCGGGCCGGGAAGCCCAGGGAGCGCGAGACCCGGGCGACCAGTTCCTCTGGGCTCAGCGGCTCCGGGAGGGCGCCGATCCTGCCGTAGCCGCACCCTTCGGGGGTCCCTTCGATCGGGTAGACGTCCAGCGCAACCTCCTCGTAGGGATGCGCGGCGCTCGCCGCGGCCACGGCGTCCCGCGCCAGGTGGGCCGGGACCACCGTCTCGAGGCGGACCTCTTCGACGCGCTCCAGCCTGCCTCGCTCACCGAGGTACGGGTCGCTCCCTTCGCCCGGCAGGAAGGTGCCGGTGCCGGGCGAGCGGAAGGTGCATCGGGTGTAGTCCCCGATCCTGCCCGCCCCGGCCCCGGCGAGCGCCTCCGCCACCGCCTCCGCGTCCTCGACCGGGACAAAGACCACCAGCTTGCGCAGCGAGCCCCCGGGGGAGGCCACCTCCAGCGGGGCGCGCAGGCCGATGGCCTCCGCCAGGGCCACGGAGACGCCTTCCGGCGCCGCATCGTAGCTCGTGTGGGCGGCGTAGACGGCGAGGCTCCCGGAGATCGCGCGGGAGACCAGATCCCCCGGGTAGGATCCCGTATCGACGCTCTTTAGCGGGGTGAAGATCAGGGGATGGTGGAAGAGCAGGAAGTCGGCCCCGGTCTCCTCCGCCTCCACAAAGACCTCGGGCAGCGGCGTGAGCGCGACCAGCACCCGGCGCACCCCCGCCGCGGGGTCCCCGACCTGGAGCCCCGAGTTGTCCCACCCCTCGGCCAGGGCCGGCGGGGCGAGCCTCTCCACGGCCGCCGCTATCTCCCTCACGCTCGCCACGCCCGGCATTGTACAGTTCCCGGGCCACGGGCCTTGCGGCGGTGAAATAGCCGGGTGGCGTATACGCGGCGGGGGAGCCGGCCGGTATATTGGCCGAATCGTGTTCAGGATCGGCGCATAACTCTGTAATGAAAGCGGCTCCCGTATTCCGCCATCGCCGGTTGGGTTACGCCGCCGCGGCCTTGATCCTGCTCACGGCCCTCGTGCCGCTCGGGGGGGAGCTCTGGGCGGGAGGCGGGGGGTCGGCGCCGCAGCGGTACGCCCTGGGCGAGGACCCGGCCCTGATCTGGATGCACCTGATCACGAACCTGCTGATCGGGCTGGCCTATGTGGCGATCTCCGGGACCCTGATCCACCTGACCCGCAAGACGGGGCGCAAGATCCCGTTTCTCTGGGCCTTCGTGGCGTTCGGGGTCTTCATAATCTCCTGCGGCGCCACCCACTTCATGGCGGCGCTCACCCTCTGGGAGCCGGCGTACTGGATGGCCGGGGGCGTCCTCTGGGTCACCGCGCTGGCCTCGGTGGGAACGGCGGTAGCTATACCGTCCGTCATTCCGAAGGTCGTGGATCTCGTGGATTCGGCGCAGGCCTCCGAGGAGCGCCGCCGGCGCCTGCTGGAGAGCGAAGAGCGTTTCCGCAACCTCCTCGGTAACCTGCAGGTGGGCGTGCTGCTGATGGACTCCCGGGGGGAGATAGTGCTGGCCAACGGGCGCGCCAAGGCCCTGATCGGCCTCACGGAGGACGAGCTTGTCGGGAAGGCCCACTTCGACACCGACTGGGACGTCGTCTACGAGGACGGCTCGCCCATCCCGGTCGAGGAGTTCCCAGTGGCGCGCGCGATCTCGGAGGGCCGGGCGGTGCGCCAGGTGGTCATGGGGCTCAGGACCCCGGGCCGCGACGAGAGGGTCTGGTTGCTGGTGGACGCCGAGCCGGAGTTCGCGGACGACGGCGGCGTCGAGCAGGTGGTGTGCACCCTGAGCGACGTGAGCGAGCGCAGGCGGGCCGAAGAGCGGCTCTCGAACCTGGCCAGGTACGACCAGTTGACGGGCCTCGTCAACCGCGACCTGTTCGCCGACAGGCTCGACCGGGCGCTTGTCCGCTCCGCCCGCAGCGGCAACCCGGTGGCGCTCATGTTCGTGGACCTCGACCGTTTCAAGGACGTGAACGACACCTTGGGCCACGACGCCGGGGACGAGCTCCTCAAGGAGGTGGCGAGACGCCTGCTGGGCCGCGTTCGGGAGAGCGACACCGTCGCCCGCCTGGGCGGGGACGAGTTCGCGATAATCCTTGAGGACCTGATCGACGAGCGGGATGCCGACGTCGTGGCCTCCGACTTGCTCGACTCGCTCGCGGAGCCCATCCTGCTGGGCGGGCACGAGATCCCGGTAACCGCCAGCATCGGCACAGCGGCCTACCCTTCCTCCCGGGGGGACGAGCTGCTCAAGAACGCGGACACCGCCATGTACCGCGCCAAGGAGAGGGGCCGCAACGCCAGCGTCTCCTACACGCAGGAGATGGGCCTGCGGGCCGCCGAGCGGCTGGACGTGCGGAGCCGGCTGCGCCGGGCGTTGGAGGACGGAGAGTTCCTGCTCCACTACCAGCCGCAGGTGGATCTGGTCACAGGCGGGATCGTTGGGGCCGAGGCCCTGCTGCGCTGGCGGCACCCCTACCGCGGCATCCTCTCCCCGGGCGAGTTCGTCCCCGTATTGGAGGAGACCGGCCTCATCGTCCCCGTGGGCGAGTGGGTTCTCGAGACCGCCTGCCGGCAGGTCGGCCTCTGGCGGGCCTCCGGCCTGCCCGTCCCGCGCGTGGCGGTCAACCTCTCGGCCCGCCAGCTCCTCCAGGACGACCTGGTCGGCAGCGTGGAGCGGATCGTCGGGGAGACCGGGATGGACCCGCGGGGCCTGGAGATAGAGATCACCGAGAGCACCTTCCTGGAGGACCTGCCGGCGAGTCGCCGGGCGTTCGAGAGGCTCAAAGGAGCCGTGGAGGGCATGCGGATCTCGGTCGACGACTTCGGGACCGGCTACTCCTCGCTCACCTACCTCAAGAGCCTCCCCGTTGACACGCTCAAGATCGGACCCCCCTTCGTCTCCGGGGTGCCCGACGACCCCGAGGACGTCGCCATCGCGACCAGCATGATCGGGCTGACGCACAGCCTGCGCCTCGACGCCATCGCCGAGGGCGTGGAGACGGGGGAGCAACTGGCGTTCGCGCGCGAGCAGCGGTGCGCGATGGCGCAGGGCTACTACTTCAGCCGCCCGTTACCGGCCGACGCCTTCGCCGAGCTGCTCGAGAGCGGACGACCCCTGCTCTCGCCCCTCGACGCGGCCGAACGAACGGGATCGTAGGGCCGTGCGGGCCTTCGACGGGTACGGCGCGACTCCTTCCCTGGGACGCACCCGGACAACGACGAGGGGTGCCTGGGCGGATCGACCCGGGCCGCCCAGGGCCGTCCTGTACCCGGCCGCGGCGATGTCCCTGTTCGCCGCGCTCGTCCATCTCGCGGTGACGCCGGAGCACCTCTCGGAGTGGTGGGGGTACGGGGCCTTCTTCCTGGCCGCGGCCCTGGCCCAGGGCGCCTACGCGGCGTTACTGCTGCGTCGGCCCTCCCGGCGGACGCTGCTCGCGGGCATCCTTGGCAACTCCTCGATCGTCCTGCTTTACCTCGCGACGCGCACGCTGGGCGTCCCCGCGGTCGGGCCCCATGCCGGCGAGGTCGAGGCGATTGGCGCCCTCGACGCGTGCGCGACGTTATCTGAGGCGGCCCTCGTCGGGGCTTTGGGCGTCCTGCTCTTCTGGCGCCTGTTGCGCGAGAGGGTGGGGCTCGTCCTGCTCTTGGCGGCGACGGCGCTCCTCACCCTTGCCCACCTGCCGCACCTGATCCTGCTCCTCGAGTTGCCCTAGACGGCCGCCCCGGGAGGGGACGATGCGCCCGCGTCCGGCGGCGGGCGTGATCTGCCCTCGCGCAGACCCGGGGCTTGGCCCGGTGGGAGGCGGCGCTGTAGAATCCTGCGGGCCGTGAGCCTCGCTCCCAAGCTAGCCCAGTCGGTCTCAGCCGCCACCCGTCTGCCGCTCCTCGCCGTCCCGCTCTTCGCCGCCGTGGGCTTCGGGGTCGCAGGCGCGGGCGGCCTCCTGTGGGCCGCGCTCTGCGTCTCCCTGACCAGCGGGCTCTCGCTGCTCTACCTCCTCTACCTCACCCGCTCCGGCAAGGTCCGCGACCCGCGCAGCATCCCGCGCGCCGAAAGGGTCGGGCCCCTGCGCGTCGTCGCCGCCCTGCACGCGGGCGCCTTCCTGCTGGTTTACGGGCTGGATGGTCCCGCGGAGCTCTCGGCCGCGCTGCTCTCCTACGCCATCGCCACCCTGCTCTTCGCCGGGCTCACGCCGCTCATCAACCTCTCGCTGCACGCGGCTGGCGTCGCCGGAACGGCGGTCTGCCTCTCGTTCGTCTTCGGCCCCTGGGGGGCGCCGGCCTTCGGGCTCCTGCCGGCCGTGTTCTGGGCGCGACTTCGCCTGGGGCGCCACACCGTGCCGGAGCTGGTTCTCGGGGCGCTGGTCGGGGGAGGGGGAACCTGGCTGGCCTTCGCCCTGCTCGGCTAAAGGAGCGGTTGCAGGCTTCAGGCTCTAGGCATCAGGGGCGCGGTACGTGACCCGGAGCCCGGCGCGTCGCACGCCGGTCCGATGGCGGGATACGCGATCGCGCAAGCCCTGGCCCATCACACCCGAAGCCCGATGCCTTTAAATCAGCCCTGCTCTATAAACCGGCGAAGGGCCCTGGCGTAGACGAGGGGGACCTTGCGGGTGTTCGCCCAGTCTTCGAGGGCTATGCCCAGCCGCGCGCCGCGCCGGACCTGGTGGAGGTCGTCGTCGAGGTCGTCGCCGCGGTGGCCGAGGGCGAACTCCTGGCGCAGGGCTTCCAGGTCCTCCCTCTCGAGTCTTCTCGGGTCGGATCCCAAACGCGCCTCGCTCCCGGTGGTGCCCGCCGACCTCCCTTCGCCGCGTCCTTCCCCAGAGCGCGGCGGTGGATCGGAGTGGACCCGACGAGACTCGAACTCGTGGCCTCCGCCATGCGAGGGCGGCGCTCTCCCAACTGAGCTACGGGCCCGAAAAAGGCCCTAGAATCCTAGCAGCCGGGGGCCTGATTGCAAGTGAGCAGGACCGGCGGTCGGGGCCGGGCAAACGCCCCCCCATGGCGACCCGCCGCGCCACGCGTCCGCGCGGTTGCGCGGAGGTATATGATCCCATCAGCGACGAGCGGCACGAGCCGCCCGGGGCGGCGGGCCGTCCCGTCTATAGTGGCCCTGGCCGGCAAGCGGAGCGGAGGAGGAGCGTTTTGAGGGACCGCCGGGACGAAGAGCGCGAGAGAGAGGCCGCCGAGCGCCGCGAGAAGGACGAGCGCAGGTCCGACGACCTGAAGGAGGCGTGGCGACGCAACCACCCGAGCCGGCCGGAAAGGGACGACGGGCGCAAGAAGGGGAGGGCGTGAGCGCGAGGACTTGGGACGTCGTCCTCCTCGCGGCGGCCATCCTCTGCGCGGCGGGCTTCGCGCGGTACTACGTCCGTGGCGTGCTCGAGGGTGACAGGATGCTCGCCAGGGCGGCGGCGGTCGGGTTCTTCGTGCTCGGCGCCGCGGCGATCGTCTCGCTTCTGCGGGTTCTCTAATAATCCCCCAACGCGAAAAGGCCGGGACCCCGAAGGATCCCGGCCCGGCAGCGTTCCCGCTACCTCGCGCGGCTCTCGTCGGCCCCCGGGGCCGACCCGGTCGGTTAGACCGGGGAGACGTTGTCCGCCTGCATCCCCTTGCGGCCCTGAGACGGCTCGTAGGAGACCTTGGCGCCCTCCTCGAGGCTCTTGAAGCCGCTACCCGCTATGCCGGTGTGGTGCACGAAGAGATCCTCGCCACCCTCGTCCGGGGTGATAAAGCCGTAGCCCTTATCGTCGCTGAACCACTTCACCGTTCCTTGGGCCATAGTGGACCCGCCTTTCTCTTGGGGGCTCCACCGCAATAAAAAAGCCGCTCCCTTGTGGAGGGCGGCGCTTCGGTCACCATAAAACCCACATCCTTGACTGCCCATCTAGTGTACCACGATACGGACCGGGTTGGCCGAACAACTGTCGGCGGGTCACCCGACGAAGCCGATCGCCTGCTCGTAGAACGCTATTCTCCTGTATTTCTCCTCCTCTCCGGCCATCCCCCAGAGCAAAACCGCGACGGGGAGCAGCGTAGCCGGCCCATCCGGCGCGGCGCATCCCCCACATGAACCATCTCTGTCGGGCTCCGGGGAACCCTCCCAGCGCGAGGTTGCGGGAAGGGCCCCAGCGCCTACTCCTCGTGCGTCACTTCCATCGACTCGTCTACGGCCCTACTCGGCGGTTCGCTGGGAGAGCAGCCTCTTGGCCTCGCGCGCCTGGCTGTGGCTCAGCCGCTCGATCTCCTTCAGGGCGCCGGACACCAGCTCGTCTTCCGGGCCGACTACCGGCTTTCCGGAGAGGCCGCCGTTCGCCCTTTTTGCCAGCAACTCGTACCTCTGAGCGTCCTCCAGCATGCCGCGCAGTACGTCGTGCAAGGATGTCGCCATCTTCGGTCGCCTCCTCGGGTAATGCTTCGTGTTACTATGTGCAAAAAGCATATAGCAAAGGCCATGCTACCTCTCCGACCCGGCGGTGTCAACCGCACTAGTCTGCTCCGTGAGCCGCCGCCCCGCTTCGGTCCGGTGGGCCCCAAAAGCGGCGCAATACCTTCACGGGGTGTTATCGTAGCTTCCGTCCCGTCTTACTCTTCGGATAGGGAGCCCGCCCAGCGGTCCAGCAGAAAAGCCCGATCGAGCCTTCTCTGTTGGTTTGAATGTCCTGCAAAGCGGGGATAAAATCTGTCCACCGAACTATTCTAACTGTGTTCTTGGCTTGTATGGGAGGCGCGTATGGGCACGAGAAATACGGTTGGGTGCCTAAGCGAGGCGGCTGAGGGTCGGTTGCTGACCAGGATGGCCGCAGGAGATCAGAATGCTCGTTGCCGATTGATCGAGGCTTACCTGGGAATGGTGTCTAGACTCGCTCGACGCTACGCAAAGAAATGGAAGGTGCCGTCTGAGGACCTCATGCAAGAGGGGGCCCTGGCTCTGGTGCAGGCGATAGACCACTACGATCACCGGCGCGGAATGAAGCTGTCGACCTACGCCACGTGGTGGGTGAAGCAGTCCATTCGGCGGGCGGCGATGGCCCAGAGCCGCCCGATGAGGGTTCCCGAGCGGATGTGGCAGATGGCAGGCGAACTCTCTTGTGAGGAGCAACGCTCAGGGTTACGTCCGCGCCAAGAACCCCAAGACAAGGGCTGGACCGGCGCCTCGCTTTGGTCGGAAGAAGAGCTGGAAGAGGTACGGCGTGCCCTGCGTCCGGTGGTTTCGTTGGAAACGCGGGTCGGAGATGGTGCGGGCGAGCTGGGCGAGCTTCTCGCCGACTCGTGCGCCGAGGACCCGGCTGAGGTAGCCGCGCGTGACGACGCCCGTCACCGGCTCGCGGAAGCGATGGCCGCCCTTCCGGAGAGGGAACGCACCGTGCTGGTGGAGCGGACCGGGTTCGACAGAGAGCCCCGAAGCCTGACGGCGATCGCCAAGGATCTAGGGGTCTCTCGAGAACGCGCACGTCAGCTGGAGGGCGTGGCTTTGAGGGAGTTACGCGACCATCAAAGAGAATGGGGATTGGAGGGCCTAGCGGCTTAGGTTTGCGTCAGTGGCAGCCCTCTAGTAGCACTGCCACTGACGCAGAGTGCGATCAGGAGAAGGAACGGGCGTGCGGCCTCGGTATGTCGTGGCAGACGTGCACAACGTGCAGCTCGGAGCCACCCCTCTGGGATAGGTCGATCGCCGCCCGCGCAGCGAGGTACGCGTCTTCTGAGTCGTCGATGGCCAACGGTATCTTGGTTGGGGAAAGCGTTCATCTTGTTTCCTCCTGTATTCGGGCTTCTCTGACGCGTTCAACGGTAGGGTTACGTCACCGTAAACAGGGCTGCCACTACGAACATCAGGTAGAAGACACCGCAAACCATGAGGTGCGCGGCCCGGATCCGCATCGGGTGCTTGAGTATCGCGTAGACGAACCCGCCGGAGATGAGCGCCAGCGCCACGGAGAGGACGTTCAGGGGGCCGAGCACCCACGGCGTGAACAGCACCCCGATCGCTACGGGTATGGTGGACTGGAAGACCATAGCACCGGTTATGTTGCCGAAGGCCAGGGTGTCCTTGCCTTCCCTGATCCAGAGAACAGAGTTGAACTTCTCGGGTAGCTCGGTGGCGAGCGGCGCGAGTACTAGCGCGATCAAGCCGGCGGGCACACCGATCGCCACCGCGGCGTGCTTCACGGCGTCCACGAACATGTGCGCCCCCGCCACCATGATCCCAAGGGCCCCCACAAACTGAGCGAGAATGGCAGCGAGCGGCGGCCGGGAACCGAATGGCCAGAGCGTGAGGCTCTCTGGAGCCTCCTCCAGGTTCTTGCCGGAAGCGAGGGTCAGACGGACGTAAAAGACGTACCCCCCAACAAGCAAGCCCGCCAAAACCACTTTGACCCAAAACGGCAGCTCTACGATCCCGGCCCCCGCAGCTACGGCGAAGAAGACCAGGAAGAATCCCGTGTCCCGGCCGATCGTTTCTTCGTCGACGCGCACCTCCGTCCCGTGGGTTTTGCGTGGGTGGAAGAAACCCGCGTCCCAACCGGCGGTGGCCTCGCCGACGTTCATGCCCGTCGCGTAAGCCCTGTGCCGGCGAAAGGCCACCATCGAGATCCCGACCACGAACAGGGCGAGCGTGGTCAGCATAAACGGCGCCCCGAGGATCGCGCCGATCCCCACCTCAGCGGATTCCTCGGATCTTGCGCCCGTGAATACCGATCCCAGGATCGCAACCATCGGGATCATGGTCTCCGGCAAGGCGGTCCCGACGGCGGCGAGCACGCTCCCTACCGCGCCCTGGCTGAGGTTCAGCCTCTCCCCGAGAATCTCGACGGCGTTGGTGAACAGGGCCGCCGCGGCGAGGATGGCGACCAAGGCGAACCCGAACTCTATTAGCGTCGACATCTGCTAGCTCACCTCCATTCCTTTATATCCTTTTGAGGCCCCTTCCTTTGTGGTTGCTCACGACCCTTCTCGTCGTGCATGCGCTGGGTGCAAGCGCTACTCCCGGCTGACCAGGATCAGGTACAGCAGCGTCAGCAGGGAGGTGAGCGCCGCCGCCACGTAGGTGAAGGCCGCCGCCGTAAGCACCCGCTTCGCGCCCCCGGCCTCGCGACGTGACAACAAGCCGTACCGAGTCAAGAGACCGTAGGCCCTCCTCGAGGCGTCGAACTCGACCGGTAGGGTGACCACGTGGAAGGCCAGCACCCCGGCGAACGCCAGCACCGCAAGCTGGATGAACAACTGACCCAGTCCGGCACCGCCCGTAGCGATTCCCGCGAAGAAGAGCGGGAACCAGAGTTGGGCTCCGAGGTTCACAATCGGGAGGAGCCCAGCCCGCATCTTCATCGGCAAGTAGCCGGTGTCGTCTTGTATGGCGTGCCCGCACTCGTGGGCCGCCACGCTCACCGCCGCTATGGAGCTGCCACGGAAGTTCCCTTCCGAAAGCCTGACCGCTTTCCTCGATGGATCGTAGTGGTCAGTGAGCGTACCGGCTACCGGCTCTACCCTGACGTTCCACAGCCCGTTGCGGTCCAGTATGGCGCGGGCCACCTCCGCACCGCTCAAGCCGCTCGCGCTGATCTGTTTCGACCACCTCGAGTACGAGCTTCGTACCCAAAGCGCCGCGACGCCCGAAGCCACGGCCCCTAGCACCATCACCAAGAAGTAACCGGTCATTCTATCCCCACCTCCTCTCTCTTTACGGCTTCGTCAGCCACACCGGGGAAGGCGACGCTTCTCGCTTCGCCCAACCGCACAGCAGCGCCTGCCAGGAAGGAGCAGGGACGTGGCCCGGCTCCTTCCCATCACGAGAGCGGCCTCCGTTGTGCGGTCCGACTCAGCTGCCGGAGGTCTTGCCGCCCTCGATCTGGATACGCTTGGGTTCCTGCATAACCGCCGCGCCCCGGACTCTTACCTCCAGCACACCGTCCTCAAAGCGGGCGCTGATCTTGCTATCGTCCGTGCCCTCGGGCAGCGTCATGCTCCTCCGGAACGAGCCGGAGCGGCACTCCCTTACGTAGTAGCCGCTGTGCTCCTCCTCTCGCTCGGCCCTGCGCTCCCCGCTTATGGTCAGGACGTTGCCCTGGAGCGTGATGTCCACGTCCTCCTGCTCGAGGCCGGGAAGCTCGGCTCTTATCAGCAGGTCCCCATCCTCGGAGAGGACGTCTATCGCCGGAACCCACTCGGTCAGCTGAGTCCGCGGGAGGCCCTCGGGCCGGCGAAGCAGGCCGCCGAACACGTCGTCAAACGTTCGCTTCATCTGATCCTGCATATCCCGGAAACCCCTGAACGGTGTCAGAGCCATGACCATCACCTCCTCCGTCCGCCTTGATTCGCTTCTTACCTCGGTGGTGGGGCCCCACCACCCCGCACTAGATGTATTAGCGAGCGAGTCGCAAGATGCAAGCTCACTCCGGGCGAGATTCTCGGATCGATCCGGCAGCCCGCCATTGAGGGCCGGTTGTCTGTGGAGGCTGTCTAGAGAGGGTTCCGGGTGCGAAGACGAACTGCGCTCCAACGCACGAACAAGAGGAGATGTCATACCGGTCGATATACCGTGCCAAGAGAGGAATACCTTGACATTGGTGGGCCGTGCCTTGCACACGAATCTCGGCCTAACAGGCAAGGGGCCGGCGGGTGAAGCCGAGCCGTCTTGGTTGCGTCCCCGGGGTGGAGGAGAGGAACGACCGTCAACCTTCGGTGCCACGACCTTCGGCTAGGCGTCTACCTATCGGATGCCTTTCAGCTCTGAGATCGTCGTCGGGCGGGGTTACGATGCCCCGGTCCTTCATTTGCCGGAGTGCCGAAGTAGTGTTCTCAGAATGTGTGGGCAAGCGGCGGTAAGGCCGGGACCGTACAGAGTTGCCAGCTCAGCTAGTGCTGCCCATAAGTCCCCCTGGGGGCGCTAGAAAGCGCTGACTAGGGGGCCTAGGGACATCAGTATGAACAGCAGGATCATGATCATGACGCCTACCCCAACGAATGCGTTGCTACTCACCTAAAATCACCCCTTCCTGGTAGCCACGTTGCCACTCTACGAGCGTTCGATCCGTCCTTGGTAAGTACTCGCCGAGGAGCATGAGGGAACGAAGGAAGCCAGTGCACGGAGAGCAAGAAAAGGGTCGGATTGCTAAACCCGACCCTCTCCTCTGGTCGTACCCGGCGACCGGATCCGGCGGCGTGCTCTCTTTTCTCCCATTGGCTGGGTGGACCCGCCTCCGTCGTCCGACGTGAGGCCAACGTACTCTCTGAGGCACCGCCAGCCGGTCGGCAGGTCAGTGCGCCTCGGCGCAGTGCCGAGGACGCCGTTTTAGGAGGAACTGCCGCCCTCGATGGCTATCTTCTTGGGCTCGACCTCCTGAACCGCGCCGGGCAATACCACCTCGAGCACGCCGCCCTCGAAGCGCGCCTTTATGGAGTCGGCGTCGATGCCCTCGGGAACCGTCACGGTCCTGCGGAACGGCCCGTAGGGCAGCTCGTTGAGGTAGTAGTCGACGCCCTCCGCGGTGGTGACCTTGCGCTCGCCGCTGATGGTCAGCAAGTTGCCGTCGAGGGTGATGTCCACGTCCTCCAGCCCGACGCCCGGCAGGTGATAGTGGAGCACCAAGTCCCCGTCCTTGGCGTAAGCCTCGAGCTGAGGCGACCACGTGCGGCTAGCGGTGTCTGTAGGCCTGCGGCCGAACAGGTCGCGGACCACGTGGTCGAACATGCGGTCGACCTCGCTCTGCGTATCCCAGAAGCCTCTTAATGGAGCCAGCATCACTGTAACCTCCTTCCATCGTGCTCTTATTTTCTTTCTGGTTTGCGGTGAGGCCTCACCGGCTTCCACTATCCTTAATAGCGAGCGAAAACAGAACCGCAAGCCCTACTGCAGAGAAAATTATCGAAGCCGATGTACCGCCACGCGTGCATGACTATCTTCCTCGCCACGTCCTGCCACGGCCAGAAGTTGGGCACCCAAGCGATCCGTCTCCTCGCCCGCCATCTCATCGAAGGGCGCAGCCGCCACCGCCTCGCGATCGAGTCGGCCGGCGACAACACTATCGTGATCCGCGCCTACGAACGGGTGGGCTCTCGCAGGGTCGGGATCATGCGCAATTACGAGCGCGGCCCCGATGGCGTTCGGCACGACGGGCTGCTCATGGACATGCTTCAGGAAGAGTTGCGCCCCTGATCGACGGCCACACCCCATGGTCTTTCGTACTTGCGCACCCAGACCGCCGCTCTCGGATCTCTTGGAGATGCCCGGTGGGCATGGCGCAAGTGGGCCCTAGGTCGTACGAGATGGAAGGTTACGTTCGTAGGACTCTATACGCGTTGCTGCCCGGTAGCTGCACGACAGGCCAGCGAACACCCCTAGCTGACACCACAGGTCTGTATTTAGCCTGGAAATTGGCACATTTCCAAAGTGGGCGATGCTGGTTTCGAACCAGCGACCTCTGCCGTGTGAAAGCGAAGCTTGCTCGTTCGCTATAGTCCGCTGCTATCCGGTTTCAGCATTCCCAAGCCGAATGGTTCGATGCCTTCGCCGTGGCCGTTCGCTCCGGTTGTCGTCAAACTGTCGTCAGACAATCGCTTGCCCAAGACTCCTGCGCAATTTACGATACCGCATACAGCAGTACGGGGGCAGGGACAGAGCAGAGGTTCAGCGTGGCTTTCGCTGTACGCATAACTGGTTACTCCAGATCGGCCCCGAAGTTCAAAGGGTCTTCGAGGTTTAGCTGCGAGAAAGGGAGTG
>JAUJMB010000174.1 GCA_030447045.1 Rubrobacteraceae bacterium
ACCTCGACCTCCACGGCACCATGGAGGAGTACTTCGCCGCCAAGCGCGAGCTGTTTCTCTGGACAGGAGGGCCGAAGCTCGCCAACGCCGAGGACCCCTGGGGCCTGAGGCTCGCCTCCGAGGTCGAAGGCGTCGTGACCTTCGGCGGGGCCGAAGATGCGGACTACCGGGTCGAGGGCGTGGAGGCGGTCGGGGGCGGGACGAGGTTCTCCCTGCGGCACGCGGGCGGGGTGCTGGATCTCCAGAGCCCGCTTCTCGGCCCGTACAACGTCCTCAACGTCGCCGGGGCGGCGGGGCTCGCGCTCGCGACGGGTGTCGAGCCCGGGGCCATAAGCAGCGCCGTGCAGAACATGGGGCAGGTGCCCGGCAGGTTCGAACGGGTGGTAGCTGCCGGGGATCTCGGTTTCGAGGTGGTCGTGGACTACGCCCACACGGACGTCGGGCTCGAGGCCGTGCTTCGGGTGGCCCGGGGTGCCGCGGCCGGGCGCGTCATCTGCGTGTTCGGGGCGGCCGGCGACCGGGACGGGGCCAAGCGGCCGGGGATGGGGCGGGTAGCCTCGCGCCTGGCGGACCGCAGCATAGTAACCACCGACGACGCGTACACGGAGGACCCGGGCAAGATAGCGCGGGAGGTAGCGGCTGGGAGCGACCCCTCGCGGACGGAGGTCGAGCTCGACCGGAGGGCCGCGATCCGGCGCGCCCTGCTGATGGCCGGACCGGGCGACGTGGTGGTGGTGGCGGGGAAGGGGCACGAGACGGTCCAGCACCTCCCCGAGGGCGACGTGCCGTTCCACGATGCGACCGTCGTCGAGGAGTTGCTGGCGGAGATGCGGAATCAGAGAGACAAGGGGAGGTAGGGGCGGCGTGCAGGAAGGGACCAAGAGCGAGGTCGTGCGGCGGTTGCGGAGCGTGGAGGGGCACGTGAGGGGGGTGGAGAAGATGGTCGAGGAGGGGGACGTCACCTACGCCGACATCGTCCAGCAGACCAGCGCCATCTTCTCGGCCATCCGGCGCATCAACACCGTGCTGCTCAAGGACTTCGTGGAGGAGCGGGCCGGGCGGGACGGGGCCTCCGAGGAGATGATCCGGGACCTCATCAAGGCCATCGACCGGGTGACGAAGTAGGCATGGGGGGCATGCGACCGCGGACCCTGCTCCTCGTCCTGATCTCCGTCGTGCCCGTAATCGTGGCCCTGGCCTTCGTCGTCGCCGTGCTGCTCCAGCGGGCCGGGTTCGGGTGGGTGGTGTGGGCGCTCCTGCCCTTCGCGGTCTCGATGGTCGTGATCGGGGGCCTCGGGGTGCTCCTCGGCCGGGCCGCGACGCGCAGCGCGCCCGACGGGCGGCGATCCGGCGAAGACGATGGTGTATAGTCCCCGGCCAATGGAGGAGAGGAACAGGGAGATGGACGAGCTCGGGGCGAAGGTGGACGAGCTGGAGAGGCTCGCTGGCGCTTTAGGCGACGTGCCCGACGAGGAGCTCGCCGAGACTCTGGCCGAGGCCGTGAGGGTTCTCGGGGAGATCAACGCCCGCATCGAGGCGCGGGTGGAGGCGGCCGGCGAGGAGACCCGCGAGGCGGACTCCCTCCTCTCCGGCGTGGACTTCGGCCCCTTCGACGAGGCCCTCGAGGAGCTCGAACGCCGGGAGGGGGGCGCCGGTGAGCCCGGCCCCTGACCTCGCCGCCAGGGTGCGGGAGGCCGCGCTGCTGGAGGGGGACTTCATACTCTCCAGCGGCAAACGCAGCTCCTTCTACGTGGACAAGTACCTCTTCTCGACGGAGCCCGCGCTGCTGCGCGACATCGCCGGGGCGCTCTCCGAGACGCTGCCGCCGGGGGTGGACCGGCTCGCCGGGGTGGAGCTCGGGGCCGTGCCGCTCGTGGTGGCGACGGCGCTAGGCACGGGGCTGCCTTACGTGATCGTGCGCAAGGCCGCCAAGGAGTACGGCGGGTCCGCAGGAAGGGCCGTCGAGGGCGTTGTGGAGAGCGGCGAGAGGGTGGTTCTGCTAGAGGACGTGGTCTCCACGGGGACGCAGGCCGTGAGGGCGGCCAGGGAGCTCGTGGGCCTCGGGGTGGACGTCTCGAAGGTGGTCGCGGTGCTCGACCGGCGGGACGAGCCCGGCGAGACGCTCGAGGAATTCGCCTTCGAGAGCTTGCTTAAGATAGGCGAACTAGGGGTAGGAAAAAGGGATTGAGGCGGTAAAAAGCCTCTGGTATAGTCCCCCGGATAGTTTTGGGGAAGGCAGTGCAAGCGGAAAGCGGAGGCAGAGCCAAGCATGAACAAGACGCAGCTGATCGAGAAGATCGCCGACCAGGCGAACGCCTCGAAGAGCGACGCCCAGAAATTTTTCGAGGCGTTCACCGAGGTCGTCCAGTCCGAGCTCAAGTCGGGCAACCAGATCCAGATCACCGGCTTCGGCAAGTTCTACGTCCAGGAGCGCGACGCCCGCCAGGGCATCAACCCCCAGACGAAGCAGCGCATAAACATCCCCGCCTCCAAGGTGCCGAAGTTCACCGCCGGCAACGCCCTCAAGGAGCACATAAAGTAGCCACTGCAGACCGCACCAGAGGCCGCCGGGCAGCCCACCCGGCGGCCTCTTTTTGTGCCCCGACCTTTGCGCCGGCGTGAGGGCACTGGCAGAGTCCGCCCGCCGCAAGGGGAGCCCGCTCGTGGTGGGCCTCGACCCCGTGCCCGCCCGCTTCCCCGAGCACTTGAGGGGCCTGCCGGAGGCGCGGGCGGCGCTCGAGTTCTGCCTCGGCATCCTCGAGGCCGTCGAGCCTCACGCCGCGGCGGTCAAGCCGCAAGCGGCGTTCTTCGAGCGCCTCGGGCCCGAGGGCATGGAGGTCTACGCGGCCCTGATCTCGGTCGCCCGCGACCTCGGCCTGCCCGTGATAGCGGACGTCAAGCGCGGCGACATAGGCCCCGTGGCCGCCGCCTACGCCGAGGCCCACCTCCGCCACTACGGCGCCGCCTCCGTCACCGTCAACCCGTACATGGGCGCCGACGCCGTGCTGCCGTTTCTCGAAGAGACGCGCCGCCAGGACGCCGGCGGCGGCGTCTTTGTCCTCGTCGCCACCTCCAACCCGTCCTCGGACGCCTTCCAGGCCGCCACCGACCCCCCGCTCCACGACCTCGCCGCCCGCCTCGTCGCCGACCTCGGCCGCAGGGACGGGGGCTACCTCGACGCGGGCGCGGTCGTCGGGGCCACCCGCCCCTCGGTCGGGCGCCGCGTGCGCGGGCTTCTGCCGGACGCGCTCTTTCTCTGCCCCGGCTACGGCGCCCAGGGAGGGGGGGCCGAGGAGATACTGCCCCTCCTGGACGCCGGGGGCGCCGGCGTCCTCGTCAACAGCAGCCGCGCCGTCCTCTACGCCCACGAGGGCGCCCCCGGCGACTACCGCGAAGCCGCCGGCCAGGCCGCCAGGAGGGCCAGGGAAGACCTCCTCCGCGCCGGCGTGGGATTCTAGCCGGCCGGCTCCGCCCGGGTCCTCGATCTCTGAGGTTCGTCTGTTGGCCGGTCGGTGGGGCCGTTCGGGGCTCGATGGTCCGCCGGGGCTCGGGCGGGTTTGAAACCCGCCCCTACGATGGGTGGGGTGGCCGGCTCCCGCATCGGGAGGCGTGCCTTCGGTGCCCAGGAACCGCCGACCTCGTCGCTGACGGCTGAGAGCCGCCGTCAGGCGACGGGCTGAGAGGCGCGAAGCGCCGGGCTGGGACCGGAGGCGTAAGCCGGGGCGTGCTCGGGCCGCCTCGCGGCGCGCTAGAACAGGTGCGCTATGGACACCACCGTAACGAGCACCGTCGCTATCGCGACGATGACGCCTATGAGTTGCACCACGGTCTCCCTGGTCATGTTCTCCTCTCCGGCGGCGC
>JAUJMB010000175.1 GCA_030447045.1 Rubrobacteraceae bacterium
AACCCTTGACGATCAGGTAATCGCCGGGCCTGAGGTGCTCGCGGATGCCGATGGCACTTTTGGCGTCCGGGTAATGGAGGGTCTCGCCGGTAAACGTCTCGGCGTACCAGCGGGCCTCGTCCCCGACGCAGGCGAGCAGGCCGACGCCGAGCCCGCCGGCGATCTCCCCGATCTCGCGGTGGTAGGCCCGAGCGCCAGGGCCGAGCTCGAACATCCCCCCGAGCACGACCACCAGCCTGCGGCCCTGCTTACCGGCGGTCTGCGCAGCGTACCGGAGCACGGCGGCCATCGAGGGCGGGGAGGCCGCGTTGTAGGAGTCGTCGTAGACGAGCACGTCGTCTCGCAGACGGTAGACGTCGCCGCGCATCCCCGTCCGCTTGAGGCGCGCGAGACCCCTGGCCGCGTCCTCGAGGTCCATCCCGAGCGCGACGGCGCCGCCCGTGGCGGCGAGCAACGGCTCGACGAGGTGCGTGCCGAAGACCGGGGCCCGCGCCGCGACCCGCCTCTCCCCCATGTGGACCAGGAAACGCAGACCGTCCTCGTCCTCGTCGAAGTCCGACGCCCAGAGGTCGGCCGTGCCGGTCTCCGTTGCGGAGAAGACGATCCGGCGCCCAAGCTCCCTGCCGGGGGCGACCGCCGAGGCGGGGACGCCCGCGGGCGAGACGAGGGAGCCGTCCGGCGGCAAGGAGGCCGCAAGCTCGCCCTTCGTCGCGGCGAGCGTCTCGAGGCTCCCGAAGGACTCCAGGTGGGCTGGGGCTATGGCCGTCAGGATCCCGTGCCGGGGGGGAGCGATCCGGCACAGCTCGGCAATGTTGCCGACGTGGTCGGCGCCCATCTCCAGGACGAGCACCTCGGTGTTGGCCGGGGCCGCGAGCACGGTGAGGGGAAGCCCGATCTCGTTGTTCAGGTTCCCGACGGTGGCCGAGACCCGCGCCCCGCCCGAGCGCAACACCGCCGCGAGCGCGTCCTTGGTGGTGGTCTTGCCGATGCTCCCGGTGATCCCGACGACCGTCGGCGCCGCCGTTCCCGGACGCCGCAGCGACCAGCGGGCCAGCGCCTGCAAGGCGGCCAGCGGGTCCTCGACGACGAGCGTGGGCCCGGCGAGCGGGCGCGAGGCGACCGCCGCCGCCGCCCCCTTGCGCAGGGCCTCCTCCGCGTAGTCGGCGCCGTCGGATCGGCCCTGGAGCGCGAAGAAGAGGTCGCCCTCCCGCGCGAGCCGCGAGTCCGTGGCGGCCCCGCGCGCGTGGACCTCGTCCCTGGCATTGTGCAGGGTGGCGCCGATCGCCCGCGCGACGTCGCGAAGGGGGGCGGGCCTCACGGGGCTTCCGTTCCGGGGTCGCCCGCGGCGTCGGGGGGGACGTTGTAGTAGCCGAGGGCGAAGCCGATCACGTCACCAAAAGCCGGTGCCGCGGTGAGCTCGCCCCAGTAGGAGGTCTGCGGCTCGTCCACGGCGACGAGCATGACGAACTCCGGGTCGGAGGCGGGCGCGAAGCCGACGAAAGAGGAGACGTACTCGGTGGTGTAGGTGCCGGTCTCGGGGTCGACCTTCTGGGAGGTCCCGGTCTTGCCGGCCACCGTGTAACCGGGAATCTGGGCCAGGTGGCCCGACCCTTCTGCGACGACGCCCTGCAACATCGTACTTACTATATCCGAGGTCTCCTCGCTTATCACCCTGGGGCCCGGCTCCACGTCGCGCTCGGTGACGTGGGGCGTTACCAGCCGGCCGCCGTTGGCGAGCGCGGCGTAGCCGGCCACGATCTGCAGCGGGGTTACCGTGAGGCCCTGGCCTATGGGGATGTTCCCGATGGAGGACCCGCTCCAGTCCTCGTAGGCCGGCACGAGCCCCGGGTCCTCCCCCCACAGGTCAACGCCGGTCCGTTCCCCGAAACCGAAGCGCCGGATCGCGTCGTGCAGCCTCTCCCCGCCGAGGGCCTGGGCGATCTGTATGGCCCCGACGTTGCTCGACTCACGGATCACGTCCGCCGGGGCCATGACCTTCGTCTCGTGCGGCCTGGAATCGTGGATGATGCGATCCGCGACCGCCAGGTGGTCTGGCACGACGAACGTGGACCCGGTCGTGACGGCCCCGGCCTCGAGCGCCGCGGCGACGGTGAAGGCCTTGAAGGTCGAGCCGGGCTCGTAGGGGTCCGTGAGCACCCGGTCCCGCTGCGACTCTGGCGTGGCCGCCCCGAACTTGTTGTTGTCGTAGCCCGGCGAGTTCGCGAGCGCGACTATCGCGCCGTCCTCGACGCGCATCACCAGGCCGATGGCGCTCTTGGCCTCGTGCTTCTCGACGGTATGTTCGAGGGCGTCCTCGAGCTCCTGCTGGACGGCGGTGTCCATGGTCAGGTGGACGTCTTCTCCGGCTCCCAGCTCCTGATCCCGGCGGGCCTCCACGCCGCCGAACGTGTCGCCGAATGGTCCCTGGTAGCCCGTCAACTGGCTGGCCAGGGCGCCCTCGGGGTAGATCCTGCTCGTGTCGGGGGAGGTCGCGATCCCCGCGAGCCCGAGGCCCTCGACCTCGCTGGCGGCCTCGGGCGGCACGTCCGAGGCGATCTCGCTGTAACCGGACGGCTCCCCGGAAGACCCCCGGGCCGAGAGCGAGGCCAGTATCTCTTCCTCTTTCAGCCCCACCGCCGGGCCCAGGACGGCTTCGAGCTCCCGGGCCGCGCCCTGTGGGTCCTCGATCAGGTAAGGGGTGGCGACCACCGTGGCGGTCTCGAGGCTCTTGGCGAGTTCGCGCCCGTCCGCGCTGACGATGCTGCCCCTCGTGGCCCCCGACGTCGCCACCTGCTCGACGCCGAGTTCTGAGGCGAACGCGCCGTAGCGTTCGCCATCGCTCAGACCTATGTGGACGGCGCGGGCGCCAAGGAGCAGGCCGATCACGAGGAACACCACCGCCACGATGCGCAACCGACCGTAGCCGACCGCGGGCCCCGCCTTGGCCACGGGGACCCGGGCCAGCTTGCGCGGGCCCTTCCCCCTGGCGACGCGATGATCCGAGATGGAGACCACCCTCGGTCCCCTCCCCTTCTTCGTCCTTCGGGGCGAGTTCTTCGGGGTGCCGGCCCTGGCGTTTGCGCCGTGGCCGCGCGCCCGATCAGCGCTGCCCCCCTCCCTTCTCCGCTCCCGCATCTGGGGTCCCATCCTCCCGTTCTCCACCCTTGATTACTTCCAGGTCCGCGCTCCCCGCGTCCCGCATACCCAGCTTCTCGCGGGCCAACGGTCTTACCCTGTCGGCCGCGGACAACTTGGCAACCTCGACCTCGAGCCGCTCCCCTTGGGCCCTGGCCGCTTCCAGTTCGTGCTGTAGCCCCTCCGTCCTGGCCTCCAACCCGGCGGAGACGGTGTGCAGGTACACGCTCCCGAGCATAAGCAACACGGGCACGACCACGAGGACCGCGAACCGGCGGTTCCGGTCCTGCGTCTTGCGCGGCGCCTTGCGCGTGCGACGGGCGGGTCGCCTCCCGTCGGGCTCCCGGTCCCCGGCGGGCCACGCCGGCTGGGTCGGCAGCGTAGATCGGTACCAGCGCTGGGGCGCGGCCATCAGGAGCCCCCCGCCGGTTCCGAGGTCCTGGTCGCCGAGCGCAGCCTGGCGGAGGCGCTGCGCGGGTTCTCCCCGACCTCCTCCTCAGATGGGCGAAGCACCGGGCCCCGGCGGAAGATCGGGCTCGCCCCGCAGACGCAGACGGGCAGCTCCGGGGGGCAGACGCAGCGCCCCTCCCGCTCGGAGATGAAGCGCTTGACCAGCCGGTCCTCGCCGGAGTGGAACGTGATGGCGACGAGGCGCCCGCCCGGCACGAGCAGGCGCTCCGTGGCCTCCATCGCACGCCGCACGCCGCCGAGCTCGTCGTT
>JAUJMB010000034.1 GCA_030447045.1 Rubrobacteraceae bacterium
CTCGTCCACGTAGCACCAGATCCAATCCTCCCCGAGCTGGAACGACTGGACGATCAGGTGCTCCGCCGCGCGGAAGTGCTTTGTGGCGTGCTTGTTCTTGGACGAGTCGCAACAGCCCACATGCCCGCAAGACAGGCACTCGCGCAGGTGGACCCAAGAGTTACCCATCTGGAGGCACTCCTCGCACCCCTGGGCGCTCGGCTCCACGTCCCTTATCTGATCTAGATGCGTGCACGCTTGCATGGCTCTCCTCCTTCTCCGTCTACTCTGACCGGATCTCGTCCGACCCCCCTAGCCCCGCGCCCCGCAAGGCGTCCGCCAGGCCGTCGTATCGGAAGATCCCAGAGACCGAACCGCCGTCAAGCTTCAAGACCGTGGCGACGGTCGCCGCACCGGTGGTCTCCCCGGTCCCCGCGTCGCGCCAGGTCGCCGCCTCCCGCTACCATGGTCCCGCCGCGTTGGAACAGACGCAGGGGCTCGAGACGGACGTTCGCCCGGGTCAGCCAGTCCTTCAGAACCTGCCGGCCGCGGGCCGAGCCCTGCGGTCCCCCGACCTCGACCTAAGGGTGCGAGAGGGAGGCGACGCGTTCCGCCTCGCCGGCGTTCAGGGCCTCGTGCCACGCCGGGACGGTATCCAGTTCGAGAACCGTCACGCGGGGGCTGGCCTCGCGTCGGGTTGGCCGGCCCCCTGGGTTCGGGCGGTGCTCCCCTTGCCCTCGATGATCAGGGCCGCGGCCAGGGCGCTCAGGAGCGCGAGCCCCGCCGCCACGAACATCGCCACCCGGAATCCGGCGACGAAGGCCTCGGCTATAGCCGCGTCCACGGCCGCTGCGGTGCCCCCGGGGAGTCCCTCAGGCACCTCCGCGCTACCGAGGTCCGCCTTCCCGGCCTCGAGCTGCTGGACGGCCGAGCGCGGGAGGTCGAGGCTGGCGACACGGGCGTCCAGGGTGGCGGAGAAGGCCACGAAGACAAAGATGCCGAGGACGGGTATGGCGAGCAGGCTCGCCGTGCGGGAGACGGCGTTGTTCACGCCCGAGGCCAGCCCGGAGTGACGGCCGGTCACCGAGTTCATCGCCGTCGTGGTGAGGGGGGCTATGACGAGGGACATCCCAAGCCCCTGCACGCAGATGGCCGGGAAGAACGTCGTCCAGTAGGAGCCGTCCGTGCCGGGCAGGGCGAAGAGCAGGAAGCCGCAGGCGGCTATGGTCGGGCCGACGACGAGCGGCAGCTTGGCCCCGTAGCGCGCGACGAGACCGCCGGCCCAGCGGCTCATCAGGAACGTTATGACAATAAACGGCAAGAACGCGCTCCCCGCCGCCGTCGCCGAGTAGCCGTGGACCTGGATCAGGTTGAAAGGCAAGAAGTACAGCGAACCCCCGAGCCCCGCGTACAGCAGCAGCGTGAGCAGGTTCGCCCCCGTAAAGTTGCGGGTCCGAAACAGCGAGAGCGGCATCATCGGCTCCTGAGAGCGTCCCTCCACGACGACGAAGCCTACGAGGGCCGCCGCGCCGGCGAGGAGAGAGAGCAGCACCAGCGGGTCGCCGAAGCCGTTGCTCTGCGATTCGATCAGGCCGAAGACCACACCCCCAAGACCCGCCGTGGCGAGCACGGCCCCGGGGAGGTCCAGCCGACGGGCGTCCGGGTCGCGGCTCTCGGGCACGTGCCGCGACACGATCAGCAGCACCACCACCGCAAGCGGCACGTTGATGAGAAAGGCCGCCCGCCACGAGACGTTATCCACCAGATACCCGCCGAGCACGGGCCCCAGCGCCGCCGTGATCCCCGAGAACCCCGACCACGTCCCGATCGCCCTCCCGCGCCGCGCCTCGTCGAAAGAGGCGCTGATGATCGCCAGCGACCCGGGCACCAGCATCGCCCCGCCCACACCCTGTATCGCCCGCGCGACGATGAGCTGCCCCGGCGTCACAGCCAGGCCGCATCCGACCGAAGCGACGGCGAAGAGCACGATGCCCAAAGAGTAGATCCGCCTCCGGCCGTAGTGGTCGCCTAGAGAGCCCCCGACCAGGATCAGGGCGGCCAGAAACAGGGCGTAGGACTCGACGATCCACTGCGCGTCCACCGCGCTCGCGCCCAGACGCTCCTGGATCTGGGGCAGCGCAACGTTCACCACCGTCCCGTCGATAAACGCCATCGCCGACCCTATGATGGTCGCCGCCAGCACCCACGTCTCCGACGACGACCCGCACGGCGAGGCGGCCGGCTTGGACCGCACAACCCCCTCGTCGCACGGCGCCCTAAGCGTTGCCAAGCCGCCCCTCCTCTCCTAGATAGAAAAACCGCGCCACCCTAGAAAGACGACCCCGGCTGCGTCAGAAATTCGGCCTCCTCGGGCGTCGTCCCCCGGCCCAGGATGGCGTTCCTGTGGGGGAAGCGCCCGAACCTCTCCACTATCTCCCTGTGCCCGACCGCGTACTCCACGACGTCGGGCCCCCCGGGCTCGGCCGCCAGCCCCTCGAAGAGCTCCACCGAGCGGCGCTGGTCCTCTACGTTCTCCGCGTGCATGAACGGCATGTAGAGGAACATCCTCTGGAAAGCGGGCAGCTCCCGGTCCAGGGCGCGCTCGATGGCGTACTTTGCCGCCTCCAGCGCCTGCTCGTCGGTGGCGTGGGTCCTGGCGTCGCCGCGGAACATGTTGCGGGGAAACTGGTCGAGCACGATGACGAGCGCCAGGCAGCCCTCCGCCTCCTCGCGCCAGGCGTCGAGCTCTCCCGCTGCCGCCCGCCTGTAGAGGTCGCCGAAGCGGTCCGTTACCTCGCGGTCGAAGGCGTCGTCCTTTCGGAACCACTGGTCCCTGAACTCGCCGTAGCCGGGCTCTCCCTCCCCGCCGAACCAGAAGGCGAGGACGTCCGCGGGGCTACTCTGCACGCGTGATCACCGTAATGTCCTCTTCCTGGCGGGTTAGGGTCTGGCCCTGGAGGCGGCTGCGGTAGCCCTCGATCATCCACAGCTCGGGGACTATCTCCGAGACGAGCTCGCCGTCGTCGAACATCCTCACCATCGAGCTCTCGGAGACGACGACCGCCACGGCGTCCGTCTGCCTGGAGATGGAGGCCCCGGCCATGTGGCGGCTCCCGAGGCCAAGGGGCAGGTTCAGGCTGTCGGAGGCGGCGTCGATGTAGCGGGCCGCCGAGAGGACGACGCCGGCGTTCGAGACCACGAAGCCGCCGTCGAGTTGGGCCAGCTCTTTTATGGTCTCGCGCATGTTTGGGTCTTCGATAGACTTGTCCTCATCGGGGTGGCCCTGGAGGGGGTCCAGGATCATGGGCTTCGAGCGCCGCACGACCTCGCCGGAGTCGCCGACGACGAAGAGCGTCCCGATCTTGCGTCCCTCCCGCCCCTCCCGCGCTATCTCGACCGCGAGCGAGACCACCTGCTTGAGTACGCCCGTGTTGACCTCCCGCCTCTCCGAGCAGATCTCCTCGTACAAACTGGTCTTCGACACGATTACCCTCCGTTCCACGTCATGCTCTGGTCCACCGGAAAGAGGGCGACGGGTCCCCGCGCAGCTTCATGCCGCCCAAGGTGTCCAAAGCGGATCCGCCCGAATCGGCCCGCAAGACGCGGTAATCACGCTTCACCGCGCGCAGGACGTGGGGGCCGTCGTCCACCGCCAGTATTACCGGCTTAGCCATGCCGCCCCACCCTTCGGAATGCGATTGTTAAATGCTTGTTTCAGCCCCAAATACGCGCCCCAGAGGCGCCGAAAAAAATTGTAGCACCGCTGACAACCTAGCCATTCGGGCGGGTTTTTGGGGTCGCCAACTCTTAAATTCGGGGTGCGCCGCCGATGCCGAGGAAACCGATACCGCCGCCCACGGTGTCAGAGGGTACCGGTCAGTTCGGTAGGCGAGAGAGCCACTCCCTGGCCTCTTCGAGCTCCTCGTAGGTGAGGGGGTGCCCGACGTTCTTCCAGCGGAGGTCGAGGTCCGCGCCGGCTTCCTGCAATATGGCGGCGAGGCGCTCGGTGTTGTCCGGTGCGATCATGGTGTCCCGGCGGCCCGCCGCCAGGAAGACGGGCATGCCGGTGAGGTCTGGCGTCTCCTCCGGCTCGAAGGGGACCATCGCCCGGAAGAGGACGGCGGCGCGCAGGAGGCCGGGGTGCAGGAGCATGAGGCTCGCGGCGATGTTCGCGCCGTTGGAGTAGCCGACGGCGACGAGCCTCTGGCGGTCGATGCCGTACTGGTCCGCCGCCTGCTCTACAAAGTCCGCCAGCTCGTGCGTCCTGAACACGAGGTCTTCGTGGTCGAAGACGCCTTCGGCGAGGCGGCGGAAGAAGCGGGGGGCGCCGTGCTCTGAGATCTTGCCGCGGGGGCTCAGGATGGCGGCGCCGGGGAGGAGCTGCTGCCCCAGCGGGATCAGGTCGTCCTCGTTCCCGCCCGTCCCGTGCAGGAGCAGCAGGGTGATGCCCGACCCGTCCCGGTCCCCCGGCAGGTAGTTGTGGGCGAAGCCGGCGATCTCGGCGCTCATGCATCCTCCTTGCCGGGCATGCGGAGTGGGGTGAGTACGTCTTCGATCTCCCCGCGGCGCTCCTCGAGCCAGGGCGGGAGCTTGAGCGTCTCGCCGAGGTGCTCGGCGTCCTCGTCCGCGGCGAAGCCCGGCGGGTCGGTGGCGATCTCGAACAGGACGCCCCCCGGCTCGCGAAAGTAGATGGACTTGAAATAGTTCCGGTCGAGTACGGGCGTCACGTTGTAGCCGAGGTTGTCCACCTCCTCGCGCACGGCGAGGTGGGTCTCCTCGTCCGGCACCCGGAAGGCGATGTGGTGGACGGTGCCCACGCCCGTGGTGCCCCTCGGGAAGCCGGACGCGTCTATCACGTCCACCAGGTTGCCCGGGCCGCCGTCGCCGGCCGCGAGGCGCACCCGGTTCTCGGCCTCGTCCACCCGCCGGAAGCCGAGGTGGTCCGTCATCAGCCCGAGGGTCCCCTCGGCGTCGCGGACGGCGAGGGCGGCGTGGTGGAAGCCGCGGATGGAGTGCTCGGCGGGGGTGGGGCCGCTGGCGTAGCCCACGCGCCGGTCGTCGGCCGCCACGATCTCGAGCCTCAGGCCGTCCGGGTCCTCGAAGGCGAGGACGGTGTCGCCGAAGCGGTCCTTGGGCTTCTCGAAGCGGACGCCGTGCTCGACGAGGCGCTCCGTCCAGTAGCCCAAAGAGGTCTCTGGGATAGAGTAGGCGGTGGTTATGACCTGGCCCGCGCCGATGCGGCCCTTCGGGGCGCCCTCCCAGGGGAAGAAGGTCATTACGGTGCCAGGGGTGCCGCCGCCGTCGCCGTAGTAGAGGTGGTAGGTGCCGGGGTCGTCGAAGTTAACGGTCCGCTTGACCAGCCGGGTGCCGAGCACGCCGGCGTAGAAGTCCAGGTTCCGCTGCGGCCCGCCGCTTATCGCCGTCACGTGGTGGATGCCCGATGTTCCCGCGCTCATTCTCTCCCGTTCCTACTATCTTCCGGTCTGCCGCCGGCATGTTACCACCGACGTTTCCGCTGGAATGTCGGCGTCGCCACAGGCGCACGCACCTACTGTGCGGGTTCTCCTGGTCGCGTCGGTAGGAGGGGGGTCTGCCTTTGGTGGTTCTGGAGCTCGCCGGGGTACTGGCCTTGATCCTGGCGGCGGCCCACCTGTTCACGAACGCCGTCGAGAGGCTGGAGCTCGGGCAGGGGGCGGTAGGTGGCGTGCTCGCCGCCGTGGGAACGGCGCTGCCGGAGACCATGATCCCGAAAGTCGCCATCCTCGGGCTGAGGGCGGGGCCCGGTGCGCTACTCGACGTGGGGGGAGACGAGGACGGGGCCGCGCGAGGCCGTGACGACCTTCGTCGAGACGCTGCCGAGCCTCGTGCGCGTTATGCCGGCGAGCCCGCGGCTGCCGACGGCCACGAGGGCGGGCTTGGATTCCCTGGCTGTCGCCTCCAGGAGGACGGTGGCGGGGTAGTCGCCGGCGAGTTCCGTCTCCGGGCGGCTGCCGAGGATGGCCTCGAGCTCGGCGGCGCGCCGCTTCAGGTTCTCCTCGTCGCGCCCGCGCATGTCCGCGAAGTTGTCCTTGACCGTGTCGCGCGTCTCCCCGGGCGGCACCTCGGGCAGGTCCGGGTGGGCGTAGAGCAGGAGCGCGCGGGCCCCGTAGAGGGCCCCGATGCTCGCCGCGAGCTCGCCCGCCCTGCGCGAGTCCTCGGAGAAGTCCTCGCCTATGACCAGCCTCTCGGGCGGCCAGATGTCGCCCTCGCCACGCAAGACCAGCACGGGGATGCGGGCGTGGTGCACGATCTCCTCGGACTGGCTGCCCATCAGGATGCGCTGGACGGTGCCGAGGCCCCTGCTGCCGACGATTAGCAGACCGGCCCCGATCTCCTCGCTCAGGGCTATGACCTCGTTGGAGGTGCGACCCATGCGCAGGTGCGCCTCGGCGACCGCAGCACCGGTGCTGCGGATCTTCTCCACCTGCTCGTCGAGGATCTCCTGCCCCTGGCGCCTGAGCTCCCTCTTGACGAAGTCGTGGGCGAAGCCCGGCACGTCGTGCCAGACGTGGACCACGTGGAGCTCGGCCTCGGCCCTCTTCGTCAGGTCCGAGGCGGCCTCCGTCGCCCTTTCCGCGTCCGCGGACCCGTCCGTGGCTACCAGTATCTTCTGGGGAAACGCGCTCATGCCTTCTCCTCCCTCTGGAAGTTGGACCATTCTCTCACGGACGAACTGGCTCCCCCCCGCGCGCGATCGCCTCGAGCCCCGCGACCGCGTAGAAGAGCAGGTCGGCCCGCCGCGGTGCGATGCCGCTGCCGTAATCAGGCATCCTTGCCCTTACCGGTACTCTGCTTGAGGCCCGAGGTCGAGACCAGGGCCACCACGGCCGCGGCCGTCAGGAGCAGGAAGGCGTCCGAGAAGGGGGCCGAACTCGCGGCGAACAGGGGGTTCAGCGCCCCCGGGCCTGCCCCCTGGCGCATGGCCAGGAACGTCGCCCCGACCGCCGGCCCGAAGCCGCCGCCCAGAAAGAAGAGCATCTGGTAGATGCCCAGGCCTACCCCGCTCTCCTCGCGCGACAGCGAGGCCGCCGCCGCGTTCGCGGTCGGGGAGTTGACGATCGCGAAGCCCAGGCTCTGGCCCAGGATGCCGATGGCGACCGCCACGGAAGACGCCCCGGCGGCGAAGGCCGAGAGGGAGAACATGGAGAGGGTGAATACGACGAGCCCGATCCGCACCAGCGCCCTCGGGCCGAACCGGTCGGAGAGCCTCCCCGCGACCGGGGAGAGGACCGCCACCACGACCGCCCCCGGCGCCAGCACCAGCCCGATCCCGGTCGCCGAGAGCCCGTTGACCTCCGAGAGCAACAGCGGGACCAGCACGTAGCTCCCCACGTTGGCGAACATCATGAAGAACCCGGTCACCGCCGCGGCCAGAAACGCCCTGTTGCGGAAGAGGTGCGGCGTGACGAACGGGTCGGGGGCCGTCCGGATGCGCCGGGCGAAGAACGCGGCCAGGAGGCCGGCCGCGAGGAAGCTGCCCCAGGAGATCGGGGACGAGAACCCCACGACCTGCCCCTGCGTCACCCCGAAGAGCGCGAGCCCCGCCGAGAGCGCCAGCGAGATCCCGCCCGGCACGTCGAAGTGCCGCACGGCCTCCAGGAAGCCCGCGGGTTTTCTCGGCCCGCCGTCCGCTACACCCGGCAGGGCGCGGAGGGCGCCGGGGATGAGGAGCGCCGCCAGAAGGGCCGTCAGAAAGAAGAGGGCGTGCCAGCCCGCGATCCCGGTGACCACGCCGCCGAGCACGGGGCCTATGGCGGCCCCGGCGCCCACGCTCGAAGAGAGCAGGCCGAGCGCCGTGCCGCGGCTGCCCCCGGGGAGCGCCTTGGCGACCGCGGCGAAGCCTAAAGCCGGTATCGCCGAAGCCCCCGCCGCCTGCAGGATGCGCCCGGCGACCAGCAGCGGCAGGCTCGGCGCCAGCGCGCACGCGAGCGAGCCCGCCGCCAGGAGGAGGAGGCCGAGCGCGAAGGCGCTCCTGAGGCTGTACTGATCCGCCACGCGACCGTAGAGCGGGATGCCGACGGCGAAAACGAGCAGGTACCCCGTGATGACCCAACCCGCCTGGCCCTGCGTCGCCCCGTAGTCCTGCCGGATATCAGGGACGACGACGTTGACGAAGGTCTGGTTGAGGACGGAGACCAGGATGGCCGTCACCACGACGATGAGGAGCAGACGGGTGTTCCTCTGGCCCGTCCGCTCCTCCGCCGTCTGCGTCCCCTCGGCCGGACTCAACCCACGACCCCGGCGACGGGCGCCCGCTCGTCCCTTGCGGCGAGCCCGCCGGCGAGGTCGACCACCAGCCCTCCCAGGGCCTCCAGACGCCGGCCGTACAGCTCGTCCGTGATCTCGCCCGAGCCGTCGGCCCGCTGCCAGGCCTTCGGTATCGAGACCGTGAGCGGCGCCACCACCCCGCGCAAAGCGTGTACCACGTGGACGAGCGCCCCGGTCGTGTTTGCCCCGGCCTGCTCGCCGCCCGCGGTCGAGATCAGGCCGACCACCTTCCCGTCAAAATACGGATGCTCCCCGCCCGAGAGGAACTGCGCGAAGTCCAGCGCGTTCTTCGTCACCCCCGCGAGCGTCCCGTGGTAGGCCGCGGTGCTGATCAAAAGACCGTCGGCCCCGCTCAATGCCTCCACGAGCCTCTGGGCGCCGGGCCCGTACTCCTCGAGCGTCCTGCCAGGCTCGTACATCGGCAGGCCCAACTCCCGCAGGTCGAGCAGCTCCGTCTCGGCCCCGGCCTCCCCGGACGCCGCGAGCGCCCGCCTCAGCGCCCCGAGGCTCGCGGAGCCCTCCCTGAGCGTCCCGCCGACGCCTACCACTCTTATACGTCTCTCTCCCGATGCCATGCTCGTCCCCTCGCAGATAGGATTCCTCGATCGACTAGCTTCTGTTCGCCTCTGGCCCGGCCCGCATCTTCGTCAGCAGCCTGGCGAGCTCCCGCCGCTCGGACGGGTCCAGCCCGGCCAGGGTCTTCTCCTCTGCCCGCTCGAAGCACCGGGACACGGGGCCTTCGAGGGCGCGTCCCTCCGGGGTCAGGTGCGCCCGGAAGCTGCGGGCGTCGGCGGGGTCGGGGCGCCGCTCGACGAGGCCGAAGTTCTCCAGGCGCCGCAGCATCTTCGTGACGGTTGGGGGCTCCACGCCCAACCTGCAGGCGAGCTCGCCACCGCGCAGCCCGTCGGCCTGCCAGAGCTCGATCAGGACCATCTCCTGCCCGACGTGCAGCCCGAACTCGGCCAGCATCCCCCCGACGTTCCCCCTGTGGGCCCTGCACACCTTCGCCAGCGCGTACCCTGTCATCCCCTTTACCGGATGGAGCGCCTCGGCCCCGCTCTCCGTCATCGGGCGACGGATCTGGCGTTCGGACCACGAGCGTCCGGGTCGATGCCCCAGCCGATGATGCGCTCGGGGAAGATCCGGATCAACTCGCCCCCGAGAGCCTCGGCCCTGCCGCGGATCTCCACGCCCCGCGCCCGCCAAGGCGGCAGCACGTCATCCACCACGAACGCGACCCTACCCGTCTGGGCTACGTCCCTGAACTTCTTGGTCCGGCCCATATCCCGCCCCCCGATCTCCAAGACGCCAAGCTCCGGGTTGAGGCGAAACCCGACTGGCACCACGTGCGGCCTGCCCGAAGCGCTCACCGTGGCCAACCGTCCCAGGCGCTGGTCCCTGAGGTACTCGACCTCCCTCTCCGTGAAACCGCCCATTACCGCCCCCTCCGCGCCGTCAACCGCTCGTAGTTCCTCCTGAAAAGCTCGATGGCCCCGGCCACGTCCTCGTCACCCCGGATCGGGTAGCTCACCCATCCCGTCCGGGGCAGGACGTGGTGCGCCCGGGCCTTGCCCGAAGCCACCAACTCCTCCCGCACCTTTACGGGGAAGGGCAGGTCCGCCAACCGGTCGCCGTGCAGGTGCCCGATCTCGTGCCCGTTCACCCGAAACTCTCTCCCCCCGAACCGGTGCGCCCTCTCCTCGACCCCCGGCCATCCCGCCACCTCGCGCCCGATCACTTCGCCCGCCTCGCCCATCTCCGCCTCCCGCCTGCCGACATTTGTTAGCCGGCTAAATAAAAGGGTACTACCGGTTGTCTGGCTGTCAAGATCCGGCCGCACCGTTCCGCCAACCTGGGAGGATTATCCGGCCCGGCGGGGGTCGCGCCGACGGGCAAAGGTACGGTTTTGGGCCTGTACGGAGGTACGGGTTTGGTGCCGGGCCTCTCTGTCCCTTCAGCCCAGGACGAGCAGGAGCGTCGAGACCGTCGCCATGGAGACGGCGGTGGAGATAAGGACGGCGCCCGAGGCGCGGGTGACGTAGACGTCGTACTGGCGGGCGACGATAAAGACCTGGGCGGCGACGGGGAGCGAGGCGCCGAGGAGGGCGGCCGAGGTCCAGAGGGGGTTTACGTCGAAGATCACGGCCGCGGTCAGCAGGAGGGCGGCGGGGTGGACGAAGAGCTTGAGGGCGGTCATGTAGCCGATCTCGGCCGCGCCCCCGGCGACCGAGCGGCTGACGAGCGTCGCGCCGAGGGCGAAGAGGGCGCAGGGGCCGGCCGCCGCGCCGAGCAGGTCCAGAAAGTTGTTCACGGGCGTCGGGGGCGTAAAGCCGACGGCGGAGGCGGCGAGGCCGGCGAAGATCGAGACTATAAGCGGGTTCCGGACCAGGTTCGGGAAGGTGGCGAGGGCGGTGCGCATGGGGCTCTCGCCCTGTCCCTTCTCCGATTCTATTAACAGGATGCCCAGAGGAATGAGCAGCACGCCGTCAAGCGTGAGGCCGACGACGAGGGGGACCGCCGCCTCGCGGCCGAAGACCGCGATCGCCAGCGGGAGGCCCATGTAGCCCGTGTTCGGGAGGACGGCGGCGAGGCCCTGTATTGCCGCCTCCCCGCGCCCGACGTCGAAGAGCAGCCGCCCTCCCGCGACCGCGAGGCCGAAGACGGCGAGGCTCGCCAGCACGTACGCCCCGATAAACGGCACGTTCAGCACCTCGGCGATGGGGGAGGAGGACATCAGGGAGAACAGGAGGGCCGGTAGGGCGAAAAAGAAGACGAAAGTGTTCACGCCGGCGGTGGCCGTGGCGGTCAGGAGGTCCAGGCGGCCGGCGGCGTAGCCGCAGAGGATCAGGGCGAAGAACGGCAGCGCGTTGTTGAGGATGGATTGCAATTAGGCGGTCAGCTTTCGGCCTTGGGGGCGCGCGGAAGGGTAGCGGGTCAACGGGAGGTACGCTAACAGACCGCGGCGGTGATCGCTCGGGGGCGTCAGCGGCGCGCGGCGCGGCGTGGGGTGTCCCCGCGCAGGATCTTGACCACGGACCGGAGGCTGACGAGCGCCCAGACGCCTTCGAGCAGGACGAAGCCGAGCTGGACCTCCACGACGGCGACCACGGTCAGTATCGCGGACCCGACCAGGTTGGCGAGCTGGTAGGGGAGGTTCTCCAGCCCGACCTTGCCGAGCTGGTTCGCGGCAAAGGCCAGGAGTACGGCGAGCGCCCCGACGACGGATACCGCCTGCAGCAAGGGGGCCCCTACTCGGTCCTGCCGCGGATTATGGCGAACGCGCCCCACAGGCTGATGAGTGACCACGCCCCCTGGAGCAAGACGAACCCCACCTGCCCCTCCACGACGGCGACGGCCGTCAGGATCCCGGCCCCCGCAAAGTTCGCCAGCGCGTACGAGAGGCGCCCCGGGTCAACCCAGCCGAACTGGTCGGCCGCGAACGCCCCGAGAACGGCGAGCGCCCCCACGATGGACACGGCCTGCAACAAAGCAGCCCGGGCCTCTACGCCGTGACCCGTATGCGCTTGCGCTTTTCCACCGAAAGGAGTATAGCGTCGGGCCGGCAGAGGGGCGGTTCTTGACGCGGGAAGGCGGCTCCGCTACGCTCGCAATGGCAAAAGATAGGGAAGATGCATGATGGCGGAGAGGAGAAAGTCTAATTCGCGGTTGCGGCTGCCGTTTGGGAGACCGGATAGGAGGTGGAGGTTGGCGTAGTTGACGCTTTTGCGCCGGGGTTCGTCGTGGGTTCGAACGGAAAGAGGAGAGTGCGATGGCAGGAGATTACGTACTGGCGATAGACCAGGGGACCACGTCCAGTCGGGCGATAGTCTTTAACCACGATTCCGCCACGGTCGGCGAGGCCCAGCAGGAGTTCACGCAGCACTACCCGAGGCCCGGGTGGGTCGAGCACGACGCCAACGAGATCTGGGACGTAACCCTCGGCGTGATGCGCGGGGCCTTGCAGGACGCCGGGGTCTCGCCCGATCAGATAGCGGCGATCGGGATCACCAACCAGCGCGAGACGGTCGTTATGTGGGACCGCAACACCGGCGAGCCGGTGCACAACGCCATCGTCTGGCAGGACAGGCGCGGGGCCCAGATCTGCGCCGACCTCGCCGAGCAGGGCTACGGCGACATGGTCTCCGGGAAGACCGGCCTCGTCATAGACGCCTACTTCTCGGGCTCCAAGGTCAAGTGGCTCCTGGACAACCAGGAGGGGTTGAGGGAGAGGGCGCAGAACGGCGAGATAGCCTTCGGCACCATAGACACGTGGCTTATCTACAAGCTCACCGGCGGCCGGGCGCACGTCACGGACTACACGAACGCCTCGCGCACCCTCATGTACAACATCTTCGACCTCCAGTGGGACGACGAGCTCCTAACGATGCTCGGCGCGCCGAAGGAGATGCTCCCCGAGGTCCAGCCCTCATCCCACATCTACGGCAACACCGACGCCGAGGTGTTCGGCGCCGAGGTCCCGGTGGCGGGCGTGGCGGGCGACCAGCAGGCCGCCCTCTTCGGCGAGGTGGCCTTCGAGACGGGCCTCACCAAGAACACCTACGGCACGGGCTCCTTCGCCCTGATGAACACCGGCACCGAGCCCATCAGGAGCGAGCGCCAGATGCTCACCACGATAGCGTGGGGCATAGGGGACAAGCCCGTCGAGTACGCCCTCGAGGGGGCCATCTTTATCACGGGTGCGGCCGTGCAGTGGCTGCGCGACGGGCTCGGGATCATCCAGGACGCCGCCGAGACCGAGGAGTTGGCCGCGAGCCTCGACTCCAACGACGACGTGTACTTCGTGCCAGGCCTCGTCGGGCTTGGGGCGCCGCACTGGGACTCCTACGCCCGCGGGACCATCGTGGGCCTCACGCGCGGCTCGACGAAGGCGCACCTGGCGCGGGCGGCGCTCGAGGCCATGTGCTACCAGACGCGCGACGCCGTCGAGGCCATGCAGGCCGACTCGGGGGAGAAGATCCCGACCTTCA
>JAUJMB010000176.1 GCA_030447045.1 Rubrobacteraceae bacterium
GTCAGCGCGGCGGTCTTTCTCGGCGCGTTCGGGCTGGCGTTGAGCGTGGTGTTCGTGCCGGCGTTCCTGACGTTCGGCGGCGGCTACCTGCTCGCGAAGGGGTCGGAGAGGAAGCATCGGGCCGTCGGGCTCGTCGCCGCGCTACTCGGTTTCGCGCTGGCCGGAACCGTGCTCCTCGCGATAGCGACCACCGCGATCTGACGCGCGGGCGCTCGCCTACTCGGTGGGTCCGTTGTGGCGTATCAGGTCGAGCACCTCGGGGAGGAGCGTCTGCGTGGTGCTGATGCCCTCGTCGGCGTAGATGGTCTCGTCGCCGGACCAGTCGCAGAAGATGCCGCCCGCCTCTCGCAGGATGGGGGGGAAGGGGGCCGCGTCCCAGGGGTTCAGGGCGGGCTCGAGCATGAGGTCGGCCCTGCCGGTCGCCACGAGGGCGTGGCCGTAGGCGTCGGACCAGCCCCTCGCGTCGCCGGCGGCCGAGAGCACACGCAACCACTCCTCCCTGCGACCGTACTTGTCGAAGCCTTTCGCGTCGGTGAAGCAGGCGATGCCGTCGCGGAGCCTGCGCGTCTCCGAGACGCGGGCGCGGCGGCCGTTGGCGAAGCAGCCCTCGTTCGTGGCGGCGCAGACCATCTCGTCCAGGGCGGGAAAGTAGGCGGCGCCGACCTCGCAGACGCCCTGTATCTCTAGCCCGATCAGGACGCCGTAGAGCGGCACGCCGCGCACGAAAGCCTTCGTGCCGTCTATGGGATCGACTATCCACCGGAAGTCCTCGGAATCCCCCTCGGCCCCGTACTCCTCCCCCACGATGGTGTGCCCCGGGTACCGGCCCCAGATCCTCTGGCGGATAAGCCTCTCGGCCTCCCGGTCGGCCACGGTCACGGGCGTCTCGTCTTCCTTGAGCTCGGGACGCACGGCCCCCGTCCTGAAATACCCGAGCGTCAGCCGGCCCGCCTCGTAGGCGGTCTCTACCGCGAGATCCAGATAAGGCCGCAACTCCACCCCGCCACCTTAGCACCGCGCCGCCTCTACATCTGCCTCAAAAACTCCGCCGTCCGGGGCGCGAGATGGGGCCGCGCACCGAGCTCCTCCCGAAGCCGGGCGAGGTCGCCCGGCTCGTCCACGTCGTACCACGGCTCCCCCTCGTACACCGAGAGCCCCTCCCCCTGGGCCCTCGCGAGCGTCTGCCGATGCACGGCCCCCGTGGACCAGTCCACCCCGCGGAAGACCGCCGCGGCGGGCCGGCGCAGCCCGAGCAGCACGTACCCCCCATCGATGCTAGGTATTATTGATATATCATGGGTGTTCAGGGCGTCCGCGGCCTCCTGTATGGCGTTTGCCGGGAGCGTTGGGGCGTCGGTGCCGAGGAGGAGGACGGGGTTGGGGGAGGTGTCGAAGAGGGTTCCGGAGGCGTCCAGCATCCTGTCACCGAGGTCGCCGGAGGACTGTGGGATCAGGCCCACCCCGTCCGGCAGGATGGGGTGTATGAGGTCGAGCTGGTTCGCGCCGGCGACGGTGGTCGGGGCGAGAGAGGCGGCTCTCTCTGTGGTGTCCCGGATCAGGGCCGCCTGGAGGCCGGCCGCCTCGTGCGGGGGCAGCCCGAGGCGGGTCTTGACGGTGCCCGGTATCGGGGCCTTGGCCATGACGAGGATGCGGTAGGTCAACTCCCGGCCGCCCGGTAGAAGCGCACGAGGCGCCAGGGGGTGACGCCGAGGGCGAAAGCAGCCTGCATGGAGCCCCAGAGGAGCACGGTGCGGAGTTCCCGGCCCCTCCAGCGTCGCGCGGCGCTCACCATGGGCCCGGGCAGGTAGGTGGTCCGGCCTGTGGCCTCCAGGCGGCGGACAAAGATGACGTCCTCCATGATCGGGACGTGGGGGAACCCGCCGCACGCGTCGTAGGCGTCCCGCCGGGCGAAGATGCCGGAGTCGCCGTAGTAGCGCCGCAGGCGGCGGTAGAGGGGCGCGAGCCGCTCCAGCCAGCGGCCGAGCGACCCCCCGTCCGGGTAGCGCAGGCGGAAGTTGCCGCCGACGTAACCGGAGCCGAGGGCGGCCGAGATTTGGGCCGCCACGTCCACGGGAGGCAGGACGTCGGCGTGCAGGAAGAGCAGCGCGTCCCCCGTCGCAGCCTCCGCCCCGATCCGGAGCTGCTGGCCCCGCCCCGGTTCGCTCCGCACGAGGCGGTGCGGCGGCCGGACGAGCGCGGCGGTGCGGTCGGAGGAGCCGCCGTCGGAGACGACGACCTCGTGGACGCCGGGGGCGAGGCGCAGCCGGTCGAGGAGGCTCCCCAGGGAGGCCTCCTCGTTCAGCGTGGGGATGACTACCGAAAGTTTCAGGGCCCCGTTACCGTATAATCCTCCCCGTCGCGGGGCAAGCCCCGGTAGCCCACAGAGCAGGAGGTGGTCCCGTTTGGTCCGGATCGGCGTAGAGAAGGCCGCACCCGAGGAGGTGGTCGCCGACCTGCTCGCGGTCGGATTGTTCTCCGGGGAGGACCCGCCCGAGGGCCTCTCCGGCGCGGCGCGGCCGGCCCTCTCCAGCGAGGACTTCACGGGCAAGCGGGGCCAGACCTCCCTGCTCTACGCCGGGGAAGCCCTCGCGGCCCAAAGGCTCCTGCTCGTCGGCCTCGGGGATCGCTCCTCGTTCACGCCGGAGAAGCTCAGGCGGACGGCCGCGGCTGTCGCCAGGAGGGCCAGGACCCTGAAGGCGCAAAGCGTCGCCTTCTTCCTGCCCACGCCGGAGGGGTCGGAGATCGGGGGGGCGGCGCGGGCGGCGGCCGAGGGCGCAGTCCTCGGCCTCTACCGGTTCGACAAGTACAAGACGAAGAATAGTAAGGACGAAGATCCCGAGGCTTTCGACCTCGTGCTCGGCGGCTCCGAGGACGAGGGGGCGGCCTCCGCGGGTGCGGAGGTCGGGGCGAAGATCGCGTCCGGGTCCGTGCTGGCCCGCGACCTGGCCAACGAGCCGTCCAACACCGCCACACCGGCGTTCCTCGGGGAGCGGGCGCAGGAGATCGGGGACAGGTATGGCATGACCGTGACCGTCCTCGACCGCGGCGGGATCGAGGCCGAGGGCCTCACGGGGCTCGCCACCGTGGGCCGGTCGGCGGCCAACGAGCCGCGCTTCCTGGTGCTGGAGCACAGGAAAGGCGGGGGCGAGAGACCGGTCGTGATCGTGGGCAAGGCCGTAACATTCGACTCCGGCGGCATCTCCATAAAGCCGACGACGGGCATGGAGGACATGAAGTTCGACATGGGCGGCGGGGCCGCGGTGCTGGGTGCCATGGAGGCCGTCGGTGCGCTCGACCTGCCGCTAGACGTCGTGGCCATCGTGCCGGCGACGGAGAACCTGCCGGGCGGGGACGCGTTCAAGCCCGGCGACGTGCTCACGATGGCGAACGGGAAGACCGTCGAGATCCTCACCACCGACGCCGAGGGGCGCCTGATCCTGGCCGACGCCCTCGTCTACGCCCGCCGCTACGAGCCCGCGGCGGTATTGGACTGCGCCACCCTCACCGGCGCCTGCGTCGTCGCCCTCGGCGCCCACGCCTCGGGCCTCATGGGCAACGACGAGGACCTCGTAGCAGAGGTGCAGACGGCCGGCGAGGCGACCGGGGAGCGGGCCTGGCCCCTCCCCCTCTTCGAGGAGTACACAGAGCAGATCAAGGGCGACACCGCGGACATAAAGAACTCGGGCGGGCGCGGGGGCGGCGCCCTCACCGCCGGCGCCTTCCTCAAGGAGTTCGCGGACTTCCCGTGGGCCCACCTGGACATCGCCGGCACCGCCTACGGCAAGAAGGGCAACGCCTACACGACCAAGGGGGCGACCGGCGCGCCGGCGCGGCTGCTGGTCGAGTTCCTGA
>JAUJMB010000035.1 GCA_030447045.1 Rubrobacteraceae bacterium
CTACGTGTTGAACGGCAAGGCCGCCATCTCGGTGCCGGAGGCGACCCGCCGGCGCATCCTGGGGGCGGCTGACGAGCTCGGGTACGTGCCCAACGGCGCGGCCCGCTCTCTCAGGACCCAGAGGACCTCGACGATCGCGGCGGTCATCCCCGACATCACCAACCCGTTCTACCCCGCCTTCGAGCGGGGGGTTCAGGAGATGGCCGAGGCGGGTGGGTACGACCTGGTCGTCTACAACACCGGCGGTGTCGCGGAGAAGGAGCGGAGGTGCGTACGCTCGCTGCAGCAGGGCAGGGTGGACGGTGTTGTGGCCGTGTTCTTCCACCTCGAGGCCGAGGACCTGCGGCCGCTGCTGGAGCGGAACGTCGCATTGGTCAGGTTGGAGGCGGTAAAGAAAGGGGCGAGCGGCCTCGATCTCCCGTTCGACAACCTCTACGTCGATAACGTGGCGGCGTCGCGTGCGGCCGTCGAGTACCTGATCGGGGGCGGGCACCAGAGGATAGGCATGATCGCCGGGCCGAGCGGACCCGGGCAGGCGCGCCTACGCGGGTACCGGGCGGCGCTCGCCGCCCACCGGCTGCCGCCCGACGAGGCGCTGATTCGGGACGGGGATTTCACCGCGGACGGGGGCCACGAGGCGATGCAAGGTCTTCTGGACGGGCCGAACCCCCCGACCGCCGTCTTCGCCGCCAACGACATCATGGCGGTGGGGGCCCTGGGGGCCATACGGGAGGCCGGGCTGGGGGTCCCCGAAGACGTCGCCGTCGTGGGCTTCGACGACGTGCCCGTGGCCGGCCTGATCACGCCCCCGCTCACCACCGTCGCCCAGTTCCAGGAGAACCTCGGCGTCAGGGCCGCCGAGATGTTGCTCGAACGCCTCGACGGGACGGCTCCCGAGCACGGGCGCTACGAGCAGATGCCATACGAGCTGATCGTGCGCGAGTCGGCATGAGCGACCCGGTGACGGAAAGGACTTCTTGAAGATCCCGAACGATTACGAGGAGAGGGTCTACGCGGGGGTGCTGGGCAAGATCATTGGCGTCTACTTGGGCAGGCCGTTCGAAGGATGGGAGCACGAGCGGATCGTGTCGGAGTTGGGCGATATCCTCTATTACGTAAACGACCGGCGTGACCTACCGTTCACGTCCCACACGCTTGTCGTGACCGACGACGACATCTCGGGCACCTTCACCTTCTTGCGCGCCCTCCCCGACCACGGCAACAGCGCAGACCTCACCGCAGCGCAGATCGGCCAGACCTGGCTCAACTACATCGTCGAGCGGCGCACCATCTTGGGGTGGGGAGGGCTGGGCAACTCCACCGAGCACACGGCCTACCTGCGGCTAAAGCAGGGCATCCGCGCGCCCGAGAGCGGCTCCATCGCCCTGAACAGCAAGGTCGTGGCAGAGCAGATCGGGTCCCAGATCTTTATCGACGGCTGGGCGATGGTCGTCCCCGGAGACCCCGAACTCGCCGCAGACCTCGCGAGGCGGGCGGCCAGCGTCAGCCACGATGGGGAGGCCATCTACGGCGCCCAGGTGGTGGCGGCCATGGAGGCGCAGGCCTTCGTCGAGAAGGACCTGGACAAGCTGATAGACACCGCCGTCGGCCTTATACCCAAGGACTCCGTGATCTTCGGCATGATAGACGACATCCGCGGGTGGCACGCCGGCGAGAAGGACTGGCGCAAGACTCGCGAACGGATCGCGGAAAACTACGGCTACGATAAATACGGCGGCGGCTGCCACATGGTTCCCAACCACGCCCTGATCATCCACGCCCTGCTCCACGGCGAAGACGATTTCCAGAGGTCGCTGATGATCGTCAACACCTGCGGCTGGGACACAGACTGCAACTCCGGCAACGTCGGGTGCATCCTTGGCATCAAGAACGGCCTTCCCGCCATAGACGCGGGCCCCGACTGGCGGGGGCCGGTAGCCGACCGGATGTACCTGCCCACGGCCGACGGCGGCAGGGCCATAACGGACGCCGTGACCGAGACCTACCATCTCGTGAACGTCGGGCGGGCCCTCGCCGGGGGGGAGCCGCTGGCGCCGAAAGTCGGGGCCCGCTTCCACTTCGAGTTGCCGGGCTCCGTCCAGGGCTTCCAGCCCGACGACGATCTGGACTCCAGGGGCGTCGCAACCGTAGAGAACGTGGAGGGACACAGCGAAGCCGGGAGCCGCAGTCTCGCCCTCCGCTACAAGCACCTGGCACCCGGCCGCGTCGCCCGGGTATCGACGCCGACATTCGTCCCACCAGAAGCCATGTACATGCCCGACTACCATCTCCTCGCCTCGCCGACTCTCTACCCCGGACAAGACGTACGGGCCAGGGTCGTCGCCGACAATAGCAACAGCGGGGAGGTCACCTGCAGGCTGTTCGTTCGCGCGTACGGTGCGGACGACGCGTTGCGCATCCACCGCGGCCCCGAGGCCGTTCTGGAACCCGGCTCGGCAAGAGTCTTAGAGTGGCGCCTGGGCGACGCGGGGGGGCAGCCCATCGCCAGGATCGGGGTCGAACTGACCGCCGAGAGCGCGGTGGGCGGGTCCGTGTACCTCGATTACGTCGCGTGGGACGGGGCCCCGGACGTAACGCTAACGCGGCCTGCCGAAGGGGGGACGATGTGGCGGCGGGCGTGGGTAAACGGGATCGACCGCTTCGACGAACTCTCGCCAGAACCATACCGGCTGATGCAGAACTCGGGCACGGGGTTGCTCATTCAGGGCACGCGCGAGTGGACCGACTACGAGGTAAGCGCTCCCGTTCGGCCCCACATGGTCGTGTCGGCCGGGATCGCGGCCAGGGTACACGGGATGCGCCGCTACTACGCGCTCCTTCTGGCCGGGGGCGGCAAGGCGCGGCTCGTCAAGGCGCTCGATGGCGATATGGTGCTCGCCGAGACGGATTTTCCGTGGCACTTCGACGTTACCTACGACCTGCGCCTCAAGGTCCAGGGCAACCGCCTGCGCGCGAGCATTGACGGGGAGGAGATCTTTGACGTCAGGGACCACGACCGGCCGCTCACGGACGGCGCCGTGGCGCTCGTCTGCGAGGAGGGACGCACGGAGAGCGAAGCCGTGCGCGTGCGACCTCTCAGGGGCGATCTAGGCACAGACGTGCGGAGCGGAGAGGAGCAGTAGTGTACGGGCCGATGATTCAAGGCTACCTTGACGGGGGCGGGGCCGTTGGCCGAGAAGGACCGACCGGGATCGAGGGGGCGCACGGTGTCGCGGGGACGAGCGTCCCGGCGGCGGACGGGTATTGCAGACGAGGGTGGGAAGCGGGGGCTCCGACGCGGCGTTGGTAGAGTTCGGAACGACAAGAGGAGAAGGAGGAGAGCATGCGCAGGACGAGAAGGACGGTTAGCCGGAGGGACTTCCTGAGGTTGGGGGGGCGGGGCTCGCGGGGGCGACGCTGCTAGGGACCTCGGCGTGCGGCGGCGGGTCGCAGGGCGGCGGCGAGGTCGTGAGGTTCTACACCTCCACCGCGGAGACGACCTCGCAGGAGAAGTCCTACATAGAGCTTCACGTCGACGGGTTCAACGAGAAGTATCCGAAGTACACCCTGGAGCGCGAGGCCATACCCGGCGACGACCTGCGCACCACCCTAAAGACCAGGCTGCAGGGCGACCAGCCCCCCGACGTCTTCACCTACGGCACGGGGCCGGGCTTCGGGGGGGTGCTGGCCGACGTCGGGCTCATCAGGCCGCTTGAAGGGGCGTACAAGGAGAACGGTTGGGACATCTTCGACTGGGCAAAGATGCGGGCCACCTACGGCGGCAAGGTCTACGGGGTCCCGATCCAGGTCGAGGAGATCGTCGTCTACTACAACAAGAGCCTCGTCCCCGAGGCGCCGAAGACCGTGGAAGACCTGCAGGCCCTCGCCGACGAGGTCAAGGCGCAGGGAAAGACGCCCTTCGGCTTCGGGGACCAGGAGCAGTGGCCCGCCGGGCACATCTTCAGCATCGGGGCGAGCAACGTGCTCGGCAGGGAGGGGCTGGACAACATCCTCTTCGGGGACGGCCGGTGGGACACCCCCGAGGTCGTCGAGGCCGTCGAGCTGCTCTTCAGGGACTTTGTCGAGAAGGGCTACTACCCCGAGGGCGTCAACGCCGTCACCTACGACGACGCGAACGCGCTCTTCTACTCGGGCGAGGCCGCCATGCTTCCCACGGGCACCTGGCTCGTGCCGACGATAGCCGAGTCGGTGCAGGACTTCGAGGTAGGCTTCTTCGCGTTTCCCTCCATCAACGGCTCGGGGATAGCGCCGCCGGCCGGGCTCGGCGACGCGCTGTTCGTCTCCAAGGACGCCACGAACCCCGAAGGGGCGATACAGTTCATCGACTACCTGCTGCAGGAGGAGACCGTCCGCAAGTCTCTGGAGACCTTCAGCAACATCCCCGCCCGACCGGTGAACACCGAGGGCCTCGACGTGCCGGAGCTGTTCAAGTCGGTCCTCGACGACCTCTCCGAGGCGACGGAGGCGGGGGCCTTCGGCTACAACCTCGACGTCCTGACCCCGGCGAACTTCAACGACGTGATGTTCGCCGGCTTCCAGGAGGTCCTGGGCGGCAGCAGGACCCCCCGGGAGCAGGTGGCGGCGCTGCAGGCGGCCTGGGAAGAGGCGAAGGAGCAGGGCAAGATAGCGACGCCGGAGTAGACCCCACGCGCAGAGCGCCGCACGGTCCCCGAGGATACCGGCGCTGGTACGGACGCGGCAGGACGCCGGGGCCAGACGCTTCGCCGAACCGGCCGAGGTTCGAGGCCGGGGACCCGCCCCACGCGTCCGCTAACCACGCGATCCGGGCCGGCGCCGGGCCCGGGGCGCCGGCCCTCACCGGGCAGAGAACGGACGATCGAGACGGCCGGCTTGACGGGTTGCGGGTGCCCCCGCGTGAAGTCGTGGGCGGAGGATGGTAGCTTAGGCCCCCGTGAAGAACCTGCCCTTCGACAAGCCGGGCCGCTTCTACAAGGGGAACCTCCACGCCCACTCCGACAACTCGGACGGGCCCGCGGCGGGCCGGCGGGCGTGGACCAACCCCATCTGGCTCGGCTGATCCAGGAGAGGCGTTCCCCGCTGCCGACCACGCTCACGCCCGGCGAACGCCCGGACGCCCCCGCCCGGACCCGCGTCGGGACCCGTACGGGGACGAACCGTGTAGGCGGGCCCGCGTTGGCCGTGGACGCATGAGGGGCGATGCGGGGGAGGCCGGGGGAGTGGCAGAGGACCGAGTGCGCGAGGCCGTCCGCCTCCTCGCGGCGGAGACGTTTCGGCCGCATCCCCTCCTCGCCAACGGCCACGCCCAGACGCTCGCCCGCTGGGCGTGGCCGCGGACCCGCCGCGTCCCACCGGATAGGGCGCGCCTGTTCGAGGTCGAGCCGGGGGTGCGCCTGCTCGCCCGTTGCCGCTGGCACGAGGACCGGGCCGACCGCCTCACCGTGCTGCTCGTTCACGGGCTCGGCGGGAGCGCCGACGCCCCTTACGTCCTCGGCGCCGCGCGCCTGGCCCACCTGGCGGGCGCGAACGTGGTCCGCCTCAACCAGCGCAACTGCGGCGGGACGGAGGCCCTGACGCCCACGCTCTACCACAGCGGCATGTCCGGGGACCTCGCCGCGGTGGTGCGCGAGCTGGCCACCCGCGACGGCCTCCCGCGCGTCCTCGTCGCCGGCTTCTCGATGGGCGGGAACCTCGCCCTGAAGATGGCCGGGGAGATGGGCGAGGGAGCCCCCGCCGCGCTCGTGGGCGTGTACGCCGTCTCGCCCGCGTTGGACCTTGCGGCGACGGTTAGGAACCTGGGAAGGCCCTCGAACCGGCCCTACCAGTGGAACTTCGCGCGCGGCCTGCGCCGGCTCGTCGAGCGCAAGAAGAGGCTCTACCCCCGTCTCTACGACACCAGGGGTCTCCACAGGCTGCGCACGGTGCGGGACTTCGACGAGCTCTACACGGCCCCGCACGGCGGCTTCGCCGACGCCGACGACTACTACGCCCGCTCGAGCGCCCTCCCCCTCGTCCCGCGCATACGGGTGCCGACCCTCATCGTCCACGCCAGGGACGACCCCCTCGTCCCCTGCGAGCCCCTCCTGCGCCCGGGAGCCGCGGACAACCCTCACGTCGCGAAGGCCACACCCCCCCACGGCGGTCACGTCGCCTTCGTCTCGGCCGGAGACGGGGGGCGCTTCTGGGCCGAGGAGCGCCTCGCGGACCTCTGCCGAATCCTCCAGGGCTCGCCCCCCGCCTGACCCGCCCCCAGGCGACGACCCGGGCCGGAAGCGCCGGCGCGTGTCGGGGGAGGTGGTCGTCGCGGGCTCGGTTGTGGCGGGGGTCCTGTGCGGGTTGGTATGCTTGCCCCGCAAACGCGAGAGGGAGGGACGGGAGATGAACGGCGCGGAGAGCCTGGCCAGGACGTTGACCGGTGCCGGGGTCGAGGTCTGCTTCGCCAACCCCGGCACCTCCGAGATGCACTTCGTGGCCGCGCTCGACCGGGTCGAGGGCCTGCGCTGCGTGCTCGGGTTGTTCGAGGGCGTCGTTACCGGCGCGGCCGACGGCTACGGTCGGATGGCGGACAAGCCCGCCTCGACCCTGCTGCACCTGGGCCCCGGGCTCGCCAACGGCCTCGCCAACGTGCACAACGCCAGGCGCGCCGACACGCCGATGGTCAACGTCGTCGGCGACCACGCCACCTACCACAAGGAGCACGACGCGCCGCTCACCTCCGACGTCGAGGGCGTGGCGCGGCCCTTCTCCCACTGGGTAAGGACCTCGACCGAGAGCCGCTCGGTCGCCCGCGACGGTGCCGAGGCCGTGGCCGCGGCCCTGGCGCCGCCGGGCCGGATCTCGACGCTCATACTCCCGGCGGACGCCTCCTGGAACGAGGCAGACGGGCCGGCGCCGCTCCCGCCCGTAGAAGAACGCGCCGCCGTGGCGACCGAGGCGGTAGCCGCCGCCGCGCGGGCCCTGCGCTCCGACGAACCCGCGGTCCTGTTCCTGAGTGGCCCCGCCCTGCGCGAGCCGGGCCTGACGCTGGCGGGCAGGATCGCCGCGAGCACGGGCGCGCGGCTCGTCGCCCAGACCCTCAACGCCCGTACCGAGCGCGGCGCCGGCCGCGTCGCCGTCGAGTTCTTGCCCTACCCCGTCGACCAGGCGCTCGCGGCCCTCGCCGGTACGAGCCGGCTCCTACTCGTCGGGGCGAAGGCGCCGGTCGCGTTCTTCGCCTACCCGGGCAAGCCGAGCGAGTTGAGCCCCGAAGGGTGCGAGGTCGTCACGCTCGCCACCCCCGCCGAGGACGTGGTGGGGGCGCTCGAGGCCCTCGCCGACGAGCTCGGCGCCGGGAAAGCAGCACCCCTCCAGGCGTTGGAGACGCCGCCCCCGGGCGGCGGCCCCCTCGGCTTCGATACGGCCGCCGCTGCCGTCGCGGCCCTGTTGCCGGAGGATGCTGTCGTCGTGGACGAGGCGCTCACGGGCGCGGCCGCGTTCCTCTCGCGCACGCGGGGCGCGGCCCCCCACGACTACCTGCAGGTCACCGGAGGCGCGATCGGTATAGGCCCGCCGCTCGCCACCGGGGCGGCGATCGCGTGCCCGGATAGAAAGGTGGTCTGCCTGCAGGCGGACGGCAGCGCGATGTACACGGTGCAGGCCCTGTGGACGCAGGCACGCGAGGGTCTCGACGTCACCACCGTTCTCCTCGACAACCGGTCCTACGCGATCCTCAAGGGGGAGTTGGCGAACGTGGGCGCCGGCGACGCGGGCCGAAAGGCCCACGACATGATGGAGCTCGACCGCCCGGCGCTCGACTGGTTAGCCTTGGCCCGCGGTATGGGCGTGGAGGCGGGACGCGCCGCGACGGTGGAGGAGTTCGGCCGGCAACTCGAAGCCGGGCTACGCTCGCAGGGCCCGTACCTGATCGACCTTATCCTCTAGCGGGACGGCGCGTCGGGCCGACCCTCCGGTGAGGCGCGGACTGGGGTGTCGCGGGGTACGAGGGTGGTACTACCGCGCCGCCGCGACGTGCGGATGGAAGAGGCCACGCAGCTTTTTGAGCCCGAGGCGCGTGCGCCCCTTGACCGTTCCTAGGGGCAGGTCGAGCATGCGCGCTATCTCCACCTGGGTATGGTCCGAGAAGTACGCAAGCTCGAGGATCTCGAGCTGATCGGACGGCAGCGTGCAGAGGGCTTCCCCGACCTCGTCCCGCAGGGCGTTGCGCCAGGCCTCGGCGAAGGCCTCGCTTGGCTGGGACCTCGGGGCTTCGGCCTCTGTCCTCTCCTGAGTTCTGCGGCGGCTCGCCAGCGAGCGGAGCTGGTCGATGCCGCGGTTGTGGACTATGGAGAGGATCCAGGTCCGCGCGCTGCCCCTCCCCGCCCGGTAACCGCCCGCCGAGCGCCAGACCTTGAGAAACGCTTCCTGCGTCAGGTCTTCGGCGGCCTGCTTCTCGCCCATTATCCGGTGGGCCAGCGAGTACGCGGCCCGGCCATGGCGATCGTAGAGCACGGCGAAGGCGGCCGCGTCGCCCCACCCGACGAGGCGCATCAAATCCTCGTCCGCGTAGAGCGGGTACCGTCTCTCCCGCGCCTTGCCGTCGGCGCCGGTAAGACCGCGTCGAGGCTTCCGCGCCGCGCCGGTATCCCTTCCGGCGGCGTCGAAGAATTCCGAAGGCGCGGTGGACGCCTGCACGTCGTCCGGCTTCGCCCCCAACTCCTCGCACGCCGGTTGGACTACGTCTACGGCGGCGCTCATTGGGCGACCTCCTGGGCGGTGCGAGGTGAGAGGCTCCTGGCTTCTTCCAGCCGCGGGGTGATGCATATCCTGCGGTTGCGGACCTCGATCAGGCCCAGGCGCTGGAACTCGCTCATCACCTTGGAGACGGCCTCCCTGGTGGAGACGATCATGTTCGCCAGGTCCTGGTGCGTCAGGCGTACTTTCAGGACCGTGCCGGGCCCGCTCGCCTCCCCGAAGCGCTCGCCGAGGTTCAGGAGCAGCCTGGCCAGGCGCGCCGAGACCTCCCGGCTGAGGAGGCTCTCGATCGCCTCGTCGGACTGCCTGAGCCGGTCGGAGAAGGAGAATAGCAGCTTGGTGGCAAGCGACGGGTCGCCCTTTATGGTCTCGACGAGCACGCGCTTGCGCACCACGGCGACCCGCGTTTCGGTCACCGCCTCGGCAAAGCACCTCTGCCGGGAGCCCTCGCCGAGGCTCAGCTCGCCGAAGACGCCCCGGTCCATCAACAGCGCGACCGTGGCTTCCTTGTGTTCGCCGTAGATCTTGTACAGGCGCACCGTGCCTCTGAGCAAAAAGTAGAGTTGACCGTCGGGGTCGCCCGGGGCGAAGATGAGGTCCCTGGCCCGGAAGCCCCGCTCGGCCGCCCTGATGCCCGCGTCCTCGAAATCCTCGAGGTCAAGGTGCCCTGGGGTCGCGATGCCCGCGGAGACGCCGGCGCGGTCTCTAAGCACCTTCCTGCCTCCCTCTCCCCCGAGAACGGTAAACAACGGCTCGTTCACGACGGTTCATGCCCGTAGAACCCGGTCTAACAGAAGCCTCGGCTGGCCGCGGTCCTTCGTCCCGTCCCCTTCGGTGCCACGCTCTCCGAAGAACTCTTCGCCGTCTATCGGGAACACCACCCGCACGGCGTGGCCGGGGAAGCGACCCCTGGCCGTGGCAACGGCCTGGGTGATGCTGTCGGCGTACACCGCCACCTCGAAGAGGTCATCCCCCTCGCGCACCTCTACGCAGACCCTTACCATCCGTCCGCACACTCTCGACGGATTTCCCCGGGAGGCGCGAGACCGGGAGGAACGTTCGTGTGGGAGCCCGGGAGGGTGGCCTTTTGGGGAAGATAGGGGGGAGAAGAGAGAAGAGGCCACCCGGCCCCGAGACGTTCGATGGCGCGCCGCCGGCCACGAGGGTAGCAGATAAACGAGAGCCACTCTATGTAGGCGCCGACGACCATCTCGCAGACGAGTATGCTCCGGGCGTGCCGGGTTGCCATCGGGCTTTCCGACTACTCGCCGCCGGTAATGGTGGCTAGGGCGAATGACCTATGGGGCCCCCATCGAAGCCCCGGCGAGGCCCCTTCAACACCTGCTCCTCGGCGAGAAGAGCCGGACCCGGCGGTGTGTTACCCTTCACGTGGGAGGCAAGTACACGAGCAGCGAGTTTACCGTGCCCTCGTCAGCGGACCCTGGAGATGATCGGCCCAACACCGCAGCGTCCGGCAGAGACGGACGCGAAGAGGAGCGGCTGGCGGTTCTAGAGCATCTGAGGGCCGCCAGGCCCGAGGCCGACCACGTTTTACAGGAGCTGGTAGACGAGGTGCGCGGCGTGTACGGCACGGACCTCTGCATGATCAACCTCAGCCTCTCGGACGTGCAGTACTTCAGGGCCTGGTCCGGGGAGTTGGACCCCGACCTGGCGGAGGCCCGGCAGGACGGCCTGGACCACAGCATGTGCAAGTACGTGGTGAACTCCGAGGTGCCCCTGATCGTGGAGGACTTCCTGGCTACAGAGGAGTTCAGGGAGCAACACTGGTCCGTGAACTACGGCATCCGCTTCTACGCCGGGACGCCCCTGATCACCTCCGCCGGGCAAGCCATCGGCACCCTCTGCCTGCTCGGCACAAGACCCGCCAGGTTCGGCCAGGAGCAGATGAGGGTGCTCGGGGCGTTCGCCCGGGCCGTCGTGGGTCGGCTGGAGCTGCTCGGGGCCCTCGAGCGGGAGCAGGCGGCCAGGGAGGAGGAGGCGCAGCGCAGCCGGGAGCTGCAGCAGACGCTGGACAGCCTCTCCGCGCACATAGCCATCCTCGACGCGTCGGGCGAGATAGTCGCCGTAAACGAGGTCTGGAGGGCCTTCGCCGAGGCAAACGGGACCGACCACCGGCGCGTCTCCGAGGGCGCCAACTACCTGGAGGTCTGCGAATCGGCGAAGGCCCGGGGTAGCGAAGACGCCGCCGCGTTCGCCGAAGGGATAAGGGCCGTCCTCTCCGGCCGGCGGGGGAGCTTCGAGTTGGAGTACCCGTGCCACTCGCCGACCGAGCGGCGCTGGTTTATAGGAAGGGTTACGCCGTATCTCCACAACGAGAAGCCGTGGGTGGTGGTCGCCCACGAGAACATAACGGAGCGGAGGCTGGCCGAGGAGGCGCTGAAGGATCAGAAGCTCCTGCTGGAGACGATCCTGGGCCAGGCGGCGGACGCCATCATCGTCTGCGACGAAGAGGCGAGGTTCACGTTCGCCAACGCCGCGGCGAGGCGCATGGCGATGCGGGATCCCGAAGGCACCACGCTGGACGACACCCCCGAGGTGTGGGGGGTGGCCCACTACCCCGACGGCAGCCGCATACCCCGGGAGGAGTGGTCCGTATCCAGGGCCCTGCGGGGGGAGACGACCGTCGGCAGGGAGGCGCGCATGAGGAGGCCCGACGGCAGCCACTACGACGTCCTCATCAGCGCCGCCCCGCTGAACAACGCGGACGGGAGGCTCGTCGGCGCGGTCGCCGGCCTGCTGGACATCACCGGGTACAAACAGGCGCAGGAGGAGCGGGATCTTCTGCGCCAACAGGAGATCGAGGCCCGCACCCAGAGGGAGGAACGCCGCAGGATAGCGCGGGACCTCCACGACGTGGTCCTCCAGGACCTCTCCGGCGCCCTCCAGTCGCTGCGGCTCACCCACCTGCGGGCCAAAGGCTCGGGGGCGGACCTGGACCTCGGGGAGGAGCTCGAGGCCCTCGGGAGGGCGAGCACGGGCCTGCGAAGCGCCATGTACGACCTGAGGCACGAGGAGAAGGACCGTCCGTTCGTAAGGTCGGTCGAATCGCTGGTCGAGCTGAACCGGCAGCTGACGCCCCGACGCAAGACCGCCCTCGAGGTCGAGGAGGGGCTACCGGAGGAGCTTCCCCGCGAGGCGAGCGTGGAGCTGGTGCGCGTTCTGCAGGAGGCGCTCGTCAACGCCAGGCGCCACTCCGGGGCCCAGAACGTCGAGGTAAGGCTGCGGGCCGAGGGCGGGGCGCTGGTGGCGGAGGTGGCCGACGACGGGAGGGGGTTCGATGCCGCGTCCACGCGGGCCGGCGTGGGGCTCTCGGCGATGCGGGAGAGGGTCGAGGGCCTGGGTGGGGCGTTCGAATTGGAGAGTCAGCCCGGCGAGGGCACCAGCGTCAGGGTCACCGTTCCGCTGGGGGGCGGTACTCGAGCTCCTCGACGTCGATGACGCCCTCCCGGATGGCGTAGATGACGGCCTGGGTCCTGTCGAAGATGTGCAGCTTCCTGTAGATGTTCGAGGTGTGGTTGCGCACGGTCTTCTCCGAGATGCCCAAAGAGCCGGCTATCTGCCTGTCGCTCATGCCGTGCGCCAGCGCCCTTATGACCTCGAGCTCCCTCTCGGTGAGCGGCGGGGGGGAGAGCTGCGGGCTCCTCGACCTGCCGTTCTCGAAGGTGCTTAGCATCTTCTGGGCGAGGTCGGGGGCGATGATGGTGTTGCCGGCGTGGACCGTCTGGATGGCGCGCGAGAGGTCCTCCGGCTCCGAGTCCTTTAGCAAGTATCCCTGCGCGCCGGCCTTTATGCCCTCGAAGACGTGCTCGTTCTCCTCGTGCCCGGTGAGGATGATCACCGCGGTCTGCGGCAGGAGGTTCCGGATCTCGCGCGTCGCGCTGATGCCGTCCATCTTGGGCATCGAGATGTCCATCAGGACCACGTCGGGCTCCTTCTCGCGGCACAGCGCGACGGCCTGCTCGCCGTCGTAGCCCACGCCCACCACCTCCACGCCGGGCAGCATGTCGACGAGGCCGGAGAGGCCCTTGGCGAAAAGCCGCTGGTCGTCCACGACCGCCACGCGAACGGTATCTCCTTCGCCGCTGCTCAAGGACCTCGCACCCCTTTCTCTCTATGGCCCCTCATGGCGTCCACTGTATTCGCTCCCGGCCGAACGTGCTATAGGAGAAGCGGGCGGGGACCGCGGGAGCCCCAGTTCCCTACAGCATCACCCGCGCGCGCGGCGTCTTCATCGGCAATTTCGATCAGCCGCCGCTGGGTAATCTCGTCTGGGTCATCCGTCCCGTTCCCGCGACCACCCGACGCCCACGGGCCTCCCGCCGGGCTGCCTCCGCGCGGACGGCGGGTCGGGACAATATGTCCCAAACGTTGTGACGCCTGCCTCGTGACGGCGGGACACCCCATCCCGCAGACGGGCTTCGACGACGGGGAACCACGGAGAGGGAGCAAGCGATGTCTGCGTCGAACATAACCAGGTCTCGCGGGCGCGGTACGTCAG
>JAUJMB010000177.1 GCA_030447045.1 Rubrobacteraceae bacterium
CATACGTCGGGCGCTCTCGGCGTCTACTGTGCGATGGTACGCGCCGATGGTACGCGCCTTTTCGCCGGCTACGGTTAGGGGACGATTAGGTTCGCGTAAAGAAACGGTAAGCATCCCCCGACGGCCTCTCGGCCGCGGTACGATGAAAACGGTGGTCGTCGTGTCGAGGAGGGGGCGCAGTTGAGGCGGATTGGGGCCGTGGCGACGAAGGAATTTTGGGGGCTCTTGCGCCAACCCCAGCTCCTCCTTCTATTGCTCGTGGGTCCGGTCGTGATCATGGTGACCTTCGGCCTGAGCCTGGACGTGCGCAGCATCCTGCGGCCGAGCGCCCTCGTCGTCGTCGAGCCCGGGAGCGAGGGCGCACAGCTCTTCGAGCGCTACCGTGAGGACTTCGCCCAACGCGCGAAAATCGTGGGCACGACGGACGACCTTGAGTCCGCCAGGCGGCGGCTGCAACGGGGCGAGGTGGACGCGGTGATCGCCATCCCCCCCGACCCCCTGGAGGCCGTCACCAACGGCGAGCAGGCGCCCTTGAGGATCGTCTACAACACCATCAACCCCGTCTTCGGGACGAGGGTGCCGGCCCGCTCGTTCGCCCTCGTTTTGGAACTCAACCAGAGCATCTTGGAGGCGAGCATCGGGCGGGGGATCGGGGACCTCCGGTTGGCGGAGGAGCGGCTCGCGGAGCTGGACCGTCGGCTGGGTGAGGCGGGCGACACCGCCGAGGCCCTCTCCTCGGAGGAGGCCCGCGAGACGACGGCGGATCTGGACGACGCGTTGGTGGGCCTCGAAGGCTCCCTGCGCACCATGCAAGCCGCAGGGGCCGGAGAGGAAGGAGAGATCTCGGCCGCGCTAGAGGAGGTCGAGACGGCCCGAAGCGCCCTCGACGAGGTGCGGGAGGCCCAGGCCGAGGGTGTCGCGCAGAGCACAGGCCTCACCGAACTGCAGGCCAGCCTGGACTCGCTCCAAGAGACGCTCTCGTTGCTTCCGGAGGGCGTGACGCCACAGGTGCTGGCCAACCCGTTCCGGCTGGTGACGGAGAACCTGGCGGTGCCGCCCGAGGTCGTCGGCTACTACGCGCCGGGGGTGCTCGCGATCCTCATCCAGCACATCGCCGTGACGCTGGCGTCGCTGGCCGTGATCCGCGAACGCCTCGGAGGGGCGTACGAGTTCTTCCATGTCTCGCCTTTAGGCTACGGGGAGCTGCTCGCCGGCCAGTTCCTGACCTACTTCGGGCTGGTGCTCGGGGTGAACCTGGCCGTCGCGGCGGCGCTCGCCGGCCTCCTTGGCATCCCCGTCGAGGGCGGTTACTTGAGGATGGCCCTGGCAATGGTGCTGCTCACGGTCGCCTCCCTGGGGCTGGGGTTTACGATCTCCGCCCTCGCGAAGAGCCAGCTGCAGGCCATCCAGGTCGCGATGCTCCTCTTCGTCGCGAGCGGGTTCTTCGCGGGCTTCCTCTTCCCGCTGGGCGAGATGCGGGGGCCGGCGGTCGTCATCTCCTACTTCCTGCCGGCCACCTACGGCATCCGGGCCCTGCAGGACGTCATGATCCGGGGCCAGTCGGTCTCCGGCTTCGACCTTTTGGGCTTGCTGGTGATGGCCGCCGTCGCCCTGGGCCTGGCCCGCTACCTCATGGGCAGGAAGGGGGCCTAGAGAGCGTTGGCGACGATAAGGGTCGAGGGCCTGACGAGGCGCTTCGGGAAAGAGGAGGTCTTGAGGGGCGTGGACCTCGAGGTGCAGAAGGGCGAGATCTTCGGCCTCATAGGCCCCTCGGGCGCGGGCAAGACCACCCTCATGCGCGTTCTGACGGGCTACCTGGCGCCCTCGGGGGGCGGGGCGGAGGTCCTCGGGCGCCCGCCTGGCGAGTTCGGCCCCAAGGAGCAGGGGAGGGTGGGGTTTATGCCCCAGGGTTTCGTGCTCTACGGCCAGCTCTCCGTGCGCCAGAACCTCGACTTCGTCGCGGGGCTCTACGGCCTCGGGTTTCGGGAGCGTCGCCGGCGGGTGCGCGAAGCCTTAGAGTTCGTCGAGCTCTGGGAGCACCGGCGCAAGGCCGCGTCGAACGTCTCCGGCGGGATGCAGCGCCGGCTCCAACTCGCCGCGGCCATCGTACACGAGCCCGAGCTCCTGTTCGTGGACGAGCCAACGGCGAACCTCGACCCCATCCTCCGTCGCCGCTTCTGGGAGGAGTTCCGGGTCTTGCGCGACGGCGGGCACACGCTGTTCGTGACCACCCAGTACGTCGGCGAGGCCGAGCTGTGCGACCGGGTGGGACTCCTGTCGGGCGGCAAGCTCGCCGCCGTTGGCACCCCCGAGGAGCTCAGGCGCGAGGCCTTCGGCGGCGAGACCATAGAGCTGGTCCTGGCCGGCCATCCAAGCGGCCTCGCGGGGCGCCTGAAGGCGCTGGAAGGGCTCGGGCGCTCCGTCGAGGTCCGCCAGGAGGAGGGCGGGTCCGGGGGCCCCGAGAGCCGCGTCCGGCTCCTCGTGGACGACGCCGAGCTACGGCTTCCGCAGGCGCTCGCCTCCCTCGACGGGGCCGTAGTGCGCTCCGCGGGCGTACCCAAAGCCTCCTTCGACGACGTCTTCTTCCGGCTGGTGGAGAAGACGTCGGGGGCCGCCGGCTAGGAATTCTCCCCGCCGTGCCCGGCCTCCGTCCGAGACCCATCCGACCGACGCACGCAGCTTCCCGTGCCCGAGACACCCCGCGCACGCCGCCCGGAAATCTTCGCCCGGTCAACCAATGCCACAAAGGTGGCGCGGAGGAACGGTAGGTGCTCCCTGGCGTTGCGGCCTACTCGAGGAAGACCTCCGTCTGCGCCCCTTCGAAGGTGACGCCGCGGGGACCGACGCGAGGGCTCTTGCCTCCGACCCGAAGGGTCGCCAGGCCCTCGTAGCCCGAGAACTCGAGCGTCGCCACGAAGGGGTGCCAGGCGCCGGTATCGCCCTCGGTGCGCACCGCTTTGGACGCGATCACCTCGCCGTCCCGGTCGATCAGGGACACGTTCGTGAGCGACCCGGGGACCCGGGAGTACCCCTCGACGGTGAGCGGGCTGCCCACCTCCTCCGCCTCGCGCGGCTGTACCACGACCGCCTTGTCGCTCGTCGTCGGCGGGAAATCTATCTCTTCGCGCACGCCGCGGAAGTCCACCGCGAGCTGCCCGGACTCGGGGAACTCCGTCACCCGGTAGCGGAACTCGTGCGTGGCGAAGACGTCCGCGAAGAGCCCGCCGCGCCCGCGGACCACGTAGAACTCGTCTAGCACGGAGCCGACGAAGGCTTCGTCGGAGATCCCGGTGGAGTCGACGCCCGGGAAGTGTAGGCGCACGTAGCCCCCCATTGCGGGGCTTTCGACGGACCATCGGGGAACGCCGGCGGTCCCGCCGTCCTGGGAGAAACCTATGAGGAGGCGTTCGTAGCCGTCGAAGATCTGGAACCGCACGTCTTCTATCCGGTCCGCCGCCCCGGCTTCGCCCCCGCCGCCCCCCGCCGACGCCACAAAACCGTCGTCTTCCGGCTCCTCTGCCTCCTCCCCCTTCTCGGGGACCGGGTTGGTCCCCGCCGCGTAACCTCGGGCGTGGCCTTCGTTCTGCTCGGCCGCTTCCCCTCCCCCACCGACACCGCAGCCCGCCGCCAGCACGAGCGCGGCCGCGATCCCGATCGCGGCCGCCGTGAAGGTCTTGGGCCGATGGACGCCAGGGGTGGTAGGAGATACACCCGTGCGCGACCGGGCCTGCGGGGGACCGGCGCAGGCTCCGGGGGCGAAGGAGGCAACGTCCGCCGGCAGCTTCGGCGGACGTTGCGGCATGTACCGGAT
>JAUJMB010000178.1 GCA_030447045.1 Rubrobacteraceae bacterium
CGTGGCGGAGGGTGAAGGTGGGCTCCCCCGCCCCGCTATCGCGCCCATAGTATCGAGGAGGCACGGGGGCGGGACCGTTTCCAAAACGACCCATCCGGACACCGTCTACCTCCTGAGCCGCGACCCCGGCGGCCTTGAAGGCGACACCGTCCTGGATCGCGGTGCTGCCCCGCCCGGTTTCCAGCGAGCTTTCTTGCTGCCGTCGCTCGTCGCGGGTACTTTGTTCGCTCACACTACTCCCTGCTCGACGGACACCGCCTTGTGCCGACTAGCCTAGCGAGCCTTCGTTAAGGGCACAGCCGCTTTGTGGTTAAGGTTTGCTAAAGAACTCGCCACGCACATGCGAACCTCTGAGAAGTCCCTCAGGCCGAAGTACAGAGAACCCGCCGCAGAAAGACCAACGCGCGCGACCCTTTCCGACCTATAGCGACCCTTTCGTGAGAGGCGTGCCCCTGCGCCGCGTCACCGATCAGCGCACGCGACAGTAGCCGCGGCGCGCGACGGGGCGGTGCTGCGTCGGGCAGCCGCCCCCCGCCGAGGGCTCGACGGCCGCGGGCGAAGCTGCCGGACTCGAGGGGGCCGTCGCGTTCAGGTTGGCGGTTGCCGCGGTTGGGGTGCTCGCCCGGCCCGGCGTTCCCGTCCCGGAAGGTCGCCCGTGCCGCCGTCCGTGCCCGAAGAGAGGACCCCGCAGGCTACCCCGTGGTCGGGCCGCACGTCGTCCTCGTCGAGCCCATAGGGGTCGCTCGGATCGGCGCCGAGGGACGCCTGCGCTTGTGCTTGGCTGCCGAAGTCGGAGCAGTCCAGGTCTCCACCCGGGGGCTGGGCCGAGGAGGTGGACCCCAAATTCACGGTGGCGCTCCCGCATCCGATAGCCCTCGCCTATGCCGCTGCCGTGGTTGGCGGGCGGGCGCTGCTCTTTGAGGGAAAGCCCCCATATGCCGAGCTCTGACGCCTCAGCCCCCTCCGCGCACCGCCTCGCCGATTCCCCCGCCTTCCGTCAGCCCCCCGAGGCCTCGATGGGCGCCAGGAGGTTCCCCGTCCACCGCGCCTCCGGGCGCCCGTTCTTCGGCAGACGGGAGGCAAGCTCTACGGCCCGCAGGGGCGAGGTTTGACGCGTCGTGCGGGTTCAAGAATTGCCCCCGGGGCCAGGCGGGACCCGACCTTGAGTGTGCACACCGCTTGGGCACCCCGGGCCCGCCGACCACCGAGCGAGAACACTTTGATGGTGGCCGTCACGGTGGCTGGCTGCCAGGTTTAGAGTAAGGATGCAGGGCACGAGGCAGAGCCCGCGGTTACGCCCCTCGTCCTCCCTCCGTCCGTTTTGTTCTCGGGCCGAAGGGGGGTTCTTCGTTTCCCACCAGCACCGCGACCGCCACGACGACGCCCTTGCTGAGCAGGAGAAGCACGCCCATCCCCCCGACGCGACCGTGCGCACGACGTCCCGGTCCCTCCGCCAGAGGGCGAGGTGTAGGCGAACAGGGCGCCCACCGCCTGGTGGAAAAAGCTCCCGGCTACGTTCGTCTTCGGCAAGACGGCGAGGCCCGCCAGGCCGGCCATTAGGGGCACCGACCCGGCGCCACGAGTGTAGATCCCAAGCAAACCTCTCCCGGTAATAGATCCGACGCACGGTTCCGAAGCCAAAAAACCCGCGTCCGGAGCGGGGAGCGTGCCAGCTTCGGCCCACCCCAACCCGACTAATCGGGAGCGAGAGAGGACGCCGGAGAGGCCCGCCCGAGCTTCGGCGCGGGGTCAGAGACGGAACCCGACGCCACCGACGGTGCCTCACCGGCGGGGGCGCACCCAGGGAGGTGCGTCGGGGCGCGTCAGGCGCTAGAGGTCGGCGAACTTGTAGCCGACGCCGCGCACGGTGAGGACGTAGCGGGGGTTGGCGGGGTCGGGTTCGACCTTCTTGCGGATGTGCTGGACGTGGACGTCGGCGGCGCGAGCCTCGCCGAAAAAGTCCCCGTCCCAGAGGTGGCGCATGATCTGCTCCCGTTCGTAGACCCGGCCGGGGTGGGAGGCCAGGAGGGCCAGCACGTCGAACTCCTTGGCGGTCAAGGAGACCGCCTCGCCCTGGCTCGTGACCTCCCGGCGCAGCAGGTCGAGCTCGAGTCCGGGGAACTCCAACCTCTGCCCCGGCCCGGGGATCACCCCCATGCGCTTCCGCCTGAGGTGGGCTCGCACGCGGCTGACGAGCTCGCGGGGCCTGAAGGGCTTGGTGACGTAGTCGTCGGCGCCGACCTCCAGGCCCACCACCACTGACGTCTCGTCGTCGCGCGCCGTCAGCATCAGGACCGGGATGTCCCTGTTGGCCTGCCCGGCGCGCAGCTCCCGGCACACCGAGACGCCGTCCATCCCGGGGAGCATGACGTCCAGGATCACCAGGTCGAAGGTCTCCTCGCCCCGCAGCCGCTCCAGGGCGGCCTCCCCGTCGCCGACGGCCGCCGTCTCGATGCCCTCGCGCGCCAGCGCGTGTTCGACCACGTCCCGTACCGTGGGTTCGTCCTCTACCACAAGCACCTTAGGCATCCGATCCGGCCTCCGGCAGGCGTATCTTCACGGTGGTGCCGCTCCCTTCCTCGGATTCTATGGAGATCTTACCTCCCATCCGCTCGACGAGCTCCTTGCAGATGGGCAGGCCGAGCCCGAAGCCGCCGGAGCCCCCCTCGCCCTGGTAGAAGCGCTCGAAGGCGTGGCGGAGGTCCGCTGGGCCCATGCATCGCCCGGGCGCGCGGGTTCGCGAACATGATCCGGCCCTCCAGGTCCGTTGCCAGGACGCCCTCGCCGAGGTTGTCCAGGATCACGCCGAGGATCACCTTGCGCTCCTCAAGCTCGGAGAAAGACCTTTCGAGCTTGGTCGCCATCGCGTTGAAGCTCTTGGCGAGCCCCCCAGCTCGTCGTCGAAGCCGGGTTCGAGGCGGTAGGAGAGGTTCCCCCGCTCGATGGAGCGGGTCCCGAGGGTCAGCCGCTCCACCCGCCTCGAAAGCAGCGCGGCGATCAGCAGCACCAGGTCGCCGCCGAGCACGGCGGCGACCGCCGCCGCCTCCGCGCTGCTGCGCGAGAAGATCCCGAATACGGTGTTCTCGCCCTCGTCGGGCACGAAGATCAGGCCCCCGTCGAAGCGGCCGTCGCGGATGAGAGGGACCGTCGCAAACCTGACCCCTTCGACTTCCTCGACGGCCCGGCGTCCGTGGGCCGCCGAACGCAATACCCCCACCGGCGGCGAGCGCAGCACCTCGGGATCGCTGCGGTCCACGACGCGGGCCCCCGCGTGCTTACGATGAGCACCTCCCCCTTGCCCGTGCGGGCGGCGATGTCCAGCGCGCCCTGGAGGTCATCTTCCCCGGCCGTCTCGACGCCCTGCGCCGTGGCGGCGGTCCTGGCGAGCGCGCGTTCTTCGGAGAACTCCCCGAGGCGCGTCCTGGCCGTCGGCAAACCGTAGAGCAGGAGCGTCCCGATCGAGAGAACACTATGAGGACGGCCAGCAGCGGCATCCAGACTCAGAACCTGTATCGCACGGGCCGATTCTACCTTTTGGGCGCCGGCCTACGACCGGCGCCCGGTCGTTCGTTAACGGAACCTTTACCGTTCCCTAACGGAAAACCGACCGGAGACCGTATCCCCGTTAGGAGAGGGCCCCCGGCGAGGCCAAATCCCCCGGGTGGGAGCGCGACGCCGGAAGGCGAGGATGGAGCGGCGGCAATAGACACCTCCTGCCGTAGCCGGGGAGCCCGGTTACCGACATGTTACTGGAGCTTCATCGACCCTTAACGCGGCTTTACGAGCAATTAAGCGATGGCCGCGACACT
>JAUJMB010000179.1 GCA_030447045.1 Rubrobacteraceae bacterium
CGTGACCTCCGTGTTGAAAGAGGAGATGTGGCTGCCGGCGATGCCCACGCTCACCCGACCGCCGCGCACCCCGCAGGCGTCCATCGCCTCCGCCACGGACTCCGCCGCGGCCTGGCGGTCCACGACGACGCCCCGCTTGAGGCCGTAGCTCGGCGCCTCCCCGATGGAGAGCACCTCGGCCCACCCGCGCCGGGCGTCCACACGTCCGGCGACGGCCACGATCTTCGTGGTGCCGACGTCTATCCCGTACACGAGCGAGGGCGCCATCTACAGGCTCCCCGTCCCGTCCCCGACCTCGGCGTCCGCCGTCGCCACGACCCGGCCGGGGGAGCGCAGGTCGAAGACCACGCCCTCGCGCCAGCGCCCCATCACCTCGCCGAGCGCCCGGACCTGGTGCTCAGAGACCTCCCCGGCAAAGACGACCCTGCGCCCCTCGACGGTCGCGGCGATGCCGCCGGGGCCGGCGGCGTCCACCGACTCCATCCGTAGGCCGCCCTCCCTCAAGACCCTCCCGACCCTCAACACGTCTCCTACCTGGTCCTCGTCCAACTCCACCCTGTTCAGACCGACCCCCCCGAGCCCCGGGAGCTCCCCGCCGTCCAGCGCAAGGGTCCTGCGCTCCCCGTCGACCTCAGCGTCGAGCACCGGCCTGCGTTCCTCAACCTTAACCGTAACTATACCGGACTCGGAATCTTCGAGCACCTCGGCACCTTCAACCCAAGGGTTAGACTCCACGTGACGCTCCAACCTCTCGTCGTTGAGCGTGAGGAGGCTGGCGTGTTGGGAGACGGCGTCCCAGGCGTCGGATTCGGGGTACATGGTCGCGCCTTCTACCCTTATGCCGGTCACGGGGAAGCTCAGGTAGGCGACGATCACGACCGCCGCCGTGGTCACGACGGCGACCAGCAACGAGATGAGGATGGAGCGCAGGTGCGAGGCCACGGTCTCTATCTCGGGGCCTCCAGGAGTTCCAGGAGGTCATCTCCTACGATGGAGATGTCCCCGGCGCCGAGGGTGAGCACGAGGTCGCCGGGTTCGGAGACCTCTCGGAGGACGCGTGGGATCTCGCGCTGCTGTGGCAGGTAGAAGACCTCGGGGTGCCCGCCCGTCTCGCAGATGGCGTCCACGATCAGCTTCCCGTTCACGCCGGGTTGGGGCATCTCGCCGGCCCCGTAGACCTCGGTTATGACGACGGCATCCGCGGCGCCGAAAGAGTCGCCGAACTCCTTGTAGAGGGCGCGGGTTCGGGAGTAGCGGTGGGGCTGGAAGACCGCGATCACACGCCCCCCCTCCCCGACGGTCAAGCGCGCGGCGTCGAGCGTGGCGGAGAGCTCGGTCGGGTGGTGGGCGTAGTCGTCCACCACGCGCACCTCCCCCCGCTCCCCCTTGAGCTGGAACCTCCGCCGCACGCCGCCGAAGTCGGCGAGCGTCCGCGCCGCTTGAAGGGCGTCGTGGCCGAGCCAGCGGGCCGTCGCGATGGCGGCCAGCGAGTTGAGCACGTTGTGGCGCCCGTAGACCCCGAGCTCGACGGTTCCCCGCTCCTCACCATCCTCGAAGAGCCTGTAGGAGTTCGGCCCCGTCACCTCGGCCCTGAGGTCGCCCCCCGAGATGCCGTAGGTCGTAACGGGGCAGGGCGTCTCCGCCGCGAGCCGCAGGCAGACGGGGTCGTCGGCGCAGGTGACGAGGTGCCCGTCGGGGGGAAGTGCGCCCAGGAACTTCCCGAACGTTTCGATCACGTCGTCCAGGGAGTCGTAGAAGTCCGGGTGGTCGAACTCGACGTTCGTGACGATGGCGGCCTGCGGGCGGAGGTAGAGAAAGGAGCGGTCGCTCTCGTCGGCCTCGGCCACCACGAGGTCCTGCCGCCCGAAGGCGACGTTGCTCCCTATGTCGTTGAGCTCGCCGCCCACGAGCGCCGTCGGGTTCTCGCCCAGCGACCTGAGGACGTGGGCCGTCATGCTGGTCGTGGTCGTCTTGCCGTGGGTGCCGGCGACGGCGACGCTGCGGCCGCCCTCGAGGATGGACGCGAGGGCGGCGGCGCGCGGCAGGACCGGGATCGAACGCCGCCGGGCCTCCAGAAGCTCGGGGTTCGTCTTCGGGATGGCCGTCGAGATCACCACCTGCTCCGCGTCCCCGACCTGCGCCGTGTCGTGCCCGATATAGACCGTTATGCCGGCCTCCCTGAGCCTCCTGGTGTACGTGGACTCTTTTAGGTCCGAACCGGACACCTCGTGCCCCCGGCTCTTGAGGACCTCGGCGATGCCGCTCATCCCCGCGCCGCCGATGCCTATCATGTGGATCCTCACCCTGACTCCTCTCGGGCCGCCCGCAACAGCCGCCGGGCGACGGCGTCGGCCGCCTCCGGGGTCGCGAGCGCCGCCATCCCGCGGGCCAACGCCTCGCGCCTGTCGTCGTCGTCTAGCAAATCCTCGACCCTGCGCCTGAGAGACCCGGCCGTAACCTCGGCGTCCATCATGAGCTCGCCGGCCCCCTTCTCGGTAAAGTAGCGGGCGTTGTGCAACTGGTGGTCGCCGGTGGCGAAGGGGAAAGGAACGAGGACGGCCGCCCTGCCGACCGCCGCTATGTCGAAGAGCGACCCCGCGCCGGCCCGGCTCACGACCACGTCGGCCGCGGCCAGGTACCGCCAGATGTCGTCGACGTACTCGAGGATCAGGTGCCGCGAATTGGGCGTCGAGAGCCGCCCGAAGTCCCTGCGCCCCGCGACTTGCACGACCGTGTAAGGCGTGCCCCCCCGAAAAGCCTCGACCGCGGCGAGGTTCAGCTTCAGCGCCCCCCCGCTACCGCCGAAGACCACGACCACCGGCGGCTCCAACCCGAGGTCCGCCAGCGCCTCCTCCCGCAAGGCCCCAAATAACTCCACGCGCGTCGGCATCCCGACCCTCTCCGCGTCCCCGAAATACCCGGCCGCGCGGGGAAAGGTAACCAGGGTCTCCCGCACCACCCGCCCGGCCGCCCGGTTCACGCGACCCGGCACGCTGTTCTGCTCGTGCAGCAGCGTCGGCACCCCGAGCGTCCTCGCCGCCACCACCGCAGGCGCGCTCGCGTAGCCCCCCACACCCAGGACCGCCCCGGGCCGCACCCTTTGTATTATGCGTCTACAAGAACGGATGGCGCGCAGGAAGAGGGTGGCGGCTCGGGCGCGGGCTAGGAGGTTGCCGGCGAAGGCGGTGAGGTTCAGGGGGTGGAGGGGGAAGTTGGCCTGGGGCACGAGGGTGGCTTCGATGCCGGATTGTGAGCCGACGAAGTGTGCTTCGGCGCCCATGGATCGCAAGCTAGAGGCCACGCACAGCGCGGGGATCGCGTGGCCGCCCGTTCCGCCCCCGGCTATCAGCACGCGCGGGGGTTCTGCGGGGTTTGATCTCTCTGGCTCTCTCACTGTCCTCCGATATCCTGTACAGGAGCCCGACGGCGGCGAAGCATACCAGGAGGCTCGAGCCGCCGTAGGAGACGAACGGCAGCGTTATGCCGGCCAATGGCAGGACCAACATCGCCGCCCCCATGTTGAAGACTGCCTGCAGCGTCAGCATCGTCGTAAGCCCCGCCGCCACGCAGCGGGCCATCACCGAGGGGGCTTCCAGGGCTATCTTCACGCCGGCTATCGCGATAAAGCAGAAGGCGGCTATCACCCCGATCATGCCGAGCACGCCCAGCTCCTCGCCGACGAGGGCGAAGATCATGTCCGTGTCGATCTCCGGCACGTTGGCACCCTGTCCGCCAGAGCCGGCCCCGGAGCCGAAGACCCCGCCCGCCTTGATCGCGATCATCGCCTGCACGTTCTGGTAGCC
>JAUJMB010000180.1 GCA_030447045.1 Rubrobacteraceae bacterium
GGGCAGCCAGGCCGGCGCCTTCGGCGAGGCCTCCGCCGGGCCCGTGATCGGGGCCATAGGCAACCTCGCCGGCGTCCGCACGGCCCTCACGGTCGCCTCCCTCATCCTCTCCCCGGCCCTCCTCCTCTACGCCCGCGCCATCCGCCACCGCGGCCGACCGGACCTCGAAGAGGCCCCCGACAAACGTGCCTGACGGGGCCACCGGATAGACAGCGCCTAAGGAAAGGATGGAGGAGACTCACGGACCGCTTCGCAGGAGCGGCAGGCCCTTCGCCAGGGCGGCGTCCCACTCCTCCGAGCCCAGCACCGAAGGCAGGTCGGCGGGCGGATCCGGCTCCCCGACCCGTTCGCGCAAGGGGAGATGCCACCAGCCCACGTCGTGCCAGGCGCCCATCTTGTAGCCGGCCCCCCGGTACACGCCCACCGGACGGAACCCCATCGCCTCGTGCAGCCCGACGCTCGCCGGGTTCGGCAACGTGGCCCCGGCGTAGGCGTTGTAGAGGCCCTGCACCCCGAGCGCCGCGAAGAGCGAGGTGTACAGGGCCCGCCCCACCCCCATCCTGTGCGCCTCCCCGTGGACGTAGACCGACACGTCCACGGACCACTGGTAGGCCGCCCTGGAGCCGTGCGCCCCGGCGTAGGCGTAGCCCACAACCCGCCCCTGACGCTCGCATACCAGCCAGGGGTAGCGCTCCAGGGTGACCTCGATGCGCCGGCGCATCTCGTCCTCGCCCGGCGGCTCCGACTCGAAGGAGATGACCGTCTCCGTCACGCTGGGCGCGTAGATGGCCGCAACGGGCCCGGCGTCGCGAGCCGCGGCGAGCCTGATGCCCGAAGGAGACCCATCGCCCGAAGCGTCGCCCGTTATGCCCACCGCGCTCCCCCACCTAGCCTGCGCTTTCTGCCCCGAGTGTGCACCACAAGCCTGTCCGCCGCATCCTCCCGGCGGCCAAAATTCCGTGGAAGATCCACCCATCAACTTCGCCCAGAGAGCCTTACGAAGCTGGCAAGGCACGTTTTTCAGAGACCACCCCACGAGCCTACTCCGGGGCGGTAACGTGGGACGGGGCCGATGTGAAGGCCGGGGACGCCCTGGCGGGCCGTCCGACCGTTGCGGGCGAGACCGGTAGACGGGCGTCCGGCCCTGGGATCCACGGTCTCCTCGCAGGGGTGATTCCCTCGAAAAGGTGCGTCGTTGGCCCGGATCGGGGGCGATTTCTTTAATTCCGATAAAAATTATCGGGATATTGTTTGACGTGTGGGAGTTTTGGTCATACTATCCCGCACATGGAGTTGCAAAGTACGCAGGGACAGGCGAAGAGGCGAATGTTCACGGCGCTTCTCGCGGGCGCTCGATGTAGCGTGCGTGCCTGACCCACCCTTTCGAGTCTTACGATCCTGATGGAGGACCGCGATGCCTGAAGCCCTGCGTTTTCAGCAAGAGAATAGGATAGTGCCGGACCCTCAGCAGTTGGACCTCGAGTCCAACCGCCTGGAGGGTTCCGAACCGCAGGAGATCATCCGGTGGGCGGTCGAGACCTACGGGGACGACCTGGCGCTCTCGGCTTCCTTCGGGGGCGGCGAGGGTATGGCGCTCCTGGACATGATCTCCAAGATCACGAACAAGGTGACGGTGCTCACCATCGACACGGGCTTTATCTTCAAGGAGACCGCCGAGTTCCGCGAGGAGGTCATCCGCCGGTACAAGTTGCCGGTCGAGGTCTTGAGGCCCGCGCTCACGGTCGAGCAGCAGGTCGAGCGCTACGGGGAGCAGATGCGCACCTGCACGCCCGACCTGTGCTGCCAGGTCCGCAAGATAGAGCCGCTCCAGAGGGCGCTTCAGGGCTACGGCGCCTGGATGACGGGCATCCGGCGCGAGCAGACCCCGCAGCGGGCGAACACGAAGATCGCCGCCTGGGAGGAGCGCTACGGCGCCGCCAAGATAGCCCCGCTCGCCTCCTGGACCGATGGGCAGGTCTGGGAGTACGTCAAACGGCACGACGTTCCCGTCAACCCGCTGCTGCACCAGGGGTACAAGAGCATCGGGTGCGAGCCGCAGACGCGGCCCGTCCACGACGACGAGGACCCCAGGGCCGGGCGCTGGTCCGGCATGGACAAGACCGAGTGCGGCCTGCACTGGGTGGGCGCCAACGGCGGCAGCCCCGACTCGTAGTTCCCGGTTTTCGGAAGGACACTCTGCGCCACTAGTTTTATAGGGGTATTTTTCGATGCGCTTTCTCAGGGAGGGCCAGACCCTCAACAAGGTAGAGAAGATCAAGCTCCAGCGCCACCCGCTGGAGGTGCAGCAGGCCATAATAGACACCTATTCTAAGGACCTCTCCGCGATGGACGACGTACCCGGAGAGGTGGAGCGCCTGAAGTGGGTCGGCATCTACCCGCAGAAGCAGGGTGGCGACGCCTTCATGATGCGCGTCAAGGTGCCGGGCGGCGTGCTGACGCCGGAGCAGACGAAGGTTATCGGCAAGATAGCCGTGGACTTCGCCAACGGCCCGATCCCGAACCCCCACTTCGGCAACAATTTCCTCGACCTCACCACCCGCCAGGACGTCCAGATGCACTGGCTCAAGATGGGGGACATCCCCGAGGTGTGGCGCAGGCTCGAGGAGGCCGGCATAACGACCGTGCAGGCGTGCGGCGACTCGGCCCGCAACGTGCTCTGCTGCCCCGTCTCCGGCCTCGACCACGAAGAGGTAATAGACGCCTATCCCGTGGCGCAGGCAATAAGCGACTACTTTACCGGCAACCGCGAGTACGCGAACCTGCCCAGGAAGTTCAAGATGAGCGTCACCGGGTGCTTGGAGGACTGCGCGCAGGCCGAGATCAACGACATCGGCATGCTGCCCGCCCGCCTCGAAGACGGCACCATCGGCTTCAACCTGCGCGTGGGGGGCGGGCTCTCGGACGGGCCGAGGATGGCGTCTGACATCGACGTGTTCGTAAGGCCCGAGGAGGCCGTCGAGATCACGCGCGGCATAGCCCAGGTCTTCGGGGAGCTCGGCGACCGGGAGAACCGCTGGACGGCGAGGATGCGCTACCTGGTGCAGAGGATCGGCCCCGAGGCCTTCCGCGAGGAGCTCCAGAAGCGCGTCTCGGTGGAGCTCACGCCCGCCGGCGAGGACCTCACCAAGCACTACCGCGGCGACCACGTCGGCGTCCACGCCCAGAAGGACGGCCTCTACTACGTCGGGCTCAACGTCCCCGTGGGCCGGATGAGCGGGGAGCAGTTCGTGGAGGCCGGGCGTCTCGCAGAGGTGTACGGCAGCGAGGTGCGGCTGGCCACCGACCAGAACCTCGTCATCACCGGCGTGCCGGAGGACCGCATCGACGAGTTGCTCGCGGAGCCGCTCCTGCAGAGGTACGCGCCGAATCCCGGGGCCTTCTCGCGCGGGGTCGTGGCGTGCACGGGGAGCGAGTTCTGCCGGTTCGGGATCGTGGAGACCAAGATCCGGGCCGTCGAGTGGGCGAAGGAGATGGACGAGCGCGTAGGCGACGTCGGCCAGGAGGCCGTCAGGATGCACTTCTCGGGCTGCTCCGCCTCGTGCGCCCAGCCCCAGATCGGGGACGTTGGGTTCCGCGGCGAGACGGCCAAGACCCAGACCTCCATCGTCGAGGGCGTGGACATAGGGCTCGGCGGCTCCCTGGGGCGGGATGCTGCGTTTATCGACTGGGTGGAGGGCGCGAAGCCGACCGAGGAGGTCCCGGACGCGCTGGTCTCCGTCTTCGAGAAGTTCAAGGAGGAGGGGCGCGAGGGCGAGCGGTTCCA
>JAUJMB010000036.1 GCA_030447045.1 Rubrobacteraceae bacterium
ACAAGAAGTTCAGCCGCCGCTCGCAGGACTGGGCGACGGTCGGCGTGGCGGCGGTCGTGGAGCGCTCCAACGGCTCCATAGGCTCGGCGCGCATCGCGCTCACCAGCATGGGCGCCACGCCCATCCGGGCCACCGCCGTCGAGCAGGCGCTCTCGGGTGCCTCCCCCGACGCCGTCGCCGAGGCGGCCCAGTCCGCCGACGAGGGCACCAGCCCCTCCTCCGACGACGCGGCCTCGGCCGAGTTCCGGCGCCATCTGGCGCGGGTGTTTACCCGGCGGGCCGTTGAGGAAGCCCTAAACCGTTGAGCGAAGCCGCAAACGGACGCCGGGGGGCCCTGCCCCCCGGCGTTTCGCTTTCCGGGGAGCTGAGGGAGAGGCTGCGCGAGGGGAGCTACCTGGCCGGAGAGGGGCTCGCGACGGCGATCTTCCTCGCCCTCAAGCTCGAGAAGCCGCTCTTCCTGGAGGGCGAGGCCGGCGTCGGCAAGACCGAGGTCGCCAAGGTCCTCAGCCGGATGCTGGATACCCCCCTCATACGCCTGCAGTGCTACGAGGGCATAGACGTCAACCAGGCCGTCTACGAGTGGGACTACGCGAGGCAACTCCTGCACATCCGCACGGCGGAGGCCCTGGGTGGGGCCGGCGAGGACCGCTCGCGCCTGGAGGACGAGCTCTACACGCGCCGGTTCCTCGTGAACCGGCCGCTGCTGCAGGCGATCGAGCACCAGGGGGAGAGCCCCCCCGTCCTGCTCATAGACGAGGTGGACCGGGCCGACGACGAGTTCGAGGCCTTTCTGCTCGAGATCCTCTCGGACTACTCCGTGACCATACCCGAGATAGGCACCGTGAGGGCCGCCCGGCCGCCGGTCGCCATCCTAACCTCCAACCGCACCCGTGAGGTCCACGACGCGCTCAAGCGTCGCTGCCTCTACTTCTTTATAGACCACCCCGACATGGAGCGGGAGGTCGAGATCGTGCGCCTCAGGGTGCCCCATGCCGAGGAGAGGCTCGCCCGGCAGGTGGCCCGCGCCGTGCAACGCCTGCGCGCCATGGACCTCTACAAGCCGCCCGGCGTGGCCGAAACTTTGGATTGGACAGAGGCCCTCGTCGCTTTAGGCGCCAAGGAGCTCGACGAGGCCCTGATCGAGGCGACGATGGGCTCGGTCTTGAAGTACCACGAGGACCAGCAGAGGGTCCTCGTCCAGTCCCTGAACCTCCTCGCGGGGACCTAGAAGCCGTGGCCCCCGAGACCCCGATGCTCCGCGTGGCGGTCGCCTTCGGGCGCCTGCTCAGGCGGGTGGGCCTCGCGGCCGGGCCCGACCGGGTGGTCGGGTTCGCCACGGCCCTGGAGGAACTCGATGTGGGGAGCCGCGACGACGTGTACTGGGCCGGGCGGGCGACGCTGTGCTCCCGCCCCGAGGACTTTGCGATGTACGACCGGGCCTTCAAGGTCTTCTGGGAGGGGAGGGAGGGGCTCAAGGTTCCCAACCCGCCGGGGAGCACGTTCTCGATCCGGCTCTCCCCAGACTCGGTGCAGCCGCCCAAGGAGAGCGCCGAGAGGGACGAGGGGGGCGCCGAGGCCGTGAGGCTCCGCTACAGCCCCGTCGACGTCCTCCGCCGGAAAGACTTCGCCGACTGCACGCCTGAAGAGTTCGCGGAGCTCTACAGGCTCATGGCGGACATGCGCCTCTCCGGGGCCATGAAGCGCTCGCGGCGCCTGGAGCCGGCCCACAGGGGCCGCCACGACGCGAGGAGGACCCTGCGCGGCGCGATGCGCACCGGCGGGGAGCCCATGCGCCACCGCTACCGGAAGGCCAGGGACAGGCCCCGGCGGGTCGTGCTGCTCTGCGACGTCTCGGGCTCCATGGCCTCCTACAGCCGGGCGCTGCTCAGGTTCATGCACGCCGGCGTCGCCTCCGGCGAGCCGGTCGAGGCCTTCGTCCTCGGGACCAGGCTCACCCGCGTCACCCGCGAGCTCTCGACCCGCAACCCCGACCGGGCGCTGCGGGAGGCCTCGAAGGCCATCGAGGATTGGTCCGGTGGGACCCGGCTCGGGGACACGGTAAAGGAGTTCGTGGACGTGTGGGGCCAGCGCGGGATGGCCCGCGGGGCCGTCGTGGTCCTGCTCTCCGACGGATGGGACCGCGGGGACGTCGAGGTGCTCGCGGACGCGATGCGGCGCATCCACCGCCTCGCCCACAGCGTCATCTGGGTCAACCCCCTGAAGGCCGCCCCCGGCTATCAGCCGCTCGCCCGCGGGATGGCCGCGGCGCTCCCCTACGTGGACGTCTTTCTCTCGGGCCACAACTTCGAGAGCCTGCAGGAATTGTCGTACGCCGTCGCCGGGGCCTCGGGGCGGGGAGGCGCGCGTTGATCCGCCCCGGTCAGGCGGGCTTGGGATATGATCCCCGGTAGGACGGGCACATGATCGAGACCAGAAACCTCCAACTCGTACCTTGCGAGCCGTCGCACCTGGAGACGGCCATGAGGGACAAGAAGGGCCTCGGGTCCTTGCTCGGCGTCTCGGTCCCGGACAACTGGCCCGTGTTCCCGGGGGCCATGTCTTACATCTACGAGAAACTGCGGTCCGACCCGACGGCCGTCGGGTGGTGGAGCTACCTGTTCGTGCAGGCCGAAGACAGAAGATTGGCCGGCGACGGCGGCTTCAAGGGCAGGCCAAACGGGACGGGCGAGGTCGAGATCGGCTACGCGCTGGTGCCGGAGTACAGGGGGCGGGGGCTAGCCACCGAGGCCGCCGGAGGCCTTGTTCGATGGGCCTTCTCGCACCCCGAGGTCGCGGCGGTCAGGGCCGAGACGCTTCCCGACGGGCACGGCTCGATCAGGGTGCTCCAGAAGCTCGGGATGAGGTTCGCCGGTGCCACGGAAGAGGTGCTCCGTTGGAGGCTGGAGAGGCAGGACTATAAAAAGGAGGACCGCGTTGAACCCGGTCGTTGACAAGGTAGCGAGTTGGAGGGAAGAGGGCAAAAAGGCGGCGCTTGCGACCGTCGTCAAAGTGGAGAGGAGTGGGCCCTTAGGGCCCGGCACCTCGATGGCCATCAGCGAGGACGGGCAGGTCGTCGGGTCGGTGAGCGGCGGGTGCGTGGAGCCCGCGGTCTACGAGGAGGCGATGATGGCCATCGAGAGCGGCCGGCCGAAGCTCCTCTCCTACGGCATCTCCGACGACGAGGCGTTCGGGGTGGGCCTCACGTGCGGCGGGATCATCCACATCTTCGTCGAGAGGGTGGACTGGTGAGCCTGCTCGACCGCTGGCACGCCCTGCTTCGGGAACATTCGCCGGTCGCGGTCGCGACCGTGATAGAAGGCCCGGAAGGCGCTTTGGGCGGCAAGCTGCTCGTAACGCCCGAAGACCACGAGGGAGGTGCCGGCGACGAGGATCTCGACAGGGCCATAGTCGAGGCGGCCCGGGGGCTTCTGGAGGGCGGCAAGACCGAGACGCGCCACTTCGGGCCGCGCGGGCAGCGACGCATGGAGGACGTGGCGGTCTTTATCCAGAGCTTCGCCCCGCCGCCCAAGATGTACGTCTTCGGGGCCATAGACTTCGCGTCGGCCGTCGCCAGGATCGGCAAGTTCCTCGGGTACCGCGTGATCGTCTGCGACGCCAGGGCGGTCTTCGCCACGCGCGAGCGCTTCCCCTCGGCCGACGAGGTGGTCGTCGCCTGGCCCGACGAGTTCCTCAAGACCGCGGAGGTGGACACCAGGAGCGTCATCTGCGTCCTCACGCACGACCCCAAGTTCGACGTGCCGGTCCTGAAGGCGGCGCTGGAGACGGAGGCGGGGTACATCGGGGCGATGGGCAGCCGCCGGACGCACAACAACCGCACGGCACGCCTCAAGGAGGAGGGGGTCTCCGACGAGCAACTGGGGCGCGTCAGCAGCCCGATCGGGCTGGACATCGGCTCGCGCACGCCGGAGGAGACGGCGGTGGCGATAGCGGCCGAGGTCATCGCCTTCCGCACGGGGCACACCGGCGGGCGGCTCGCGGAGCGCTCCGGCCCGATCCACACCCCCGACCCGGACGTGGCGGACTCCCCGGACGCCGAGGACGCGAGGCGCGATGCAGAGCGGGAGGCCGCGGGTGCGACCCATGAGGCGCGGTGAGCGGGGTCTCGGCCGTGGTGCTCGCCGCGGGCGCGGGGAGCCGGTTCGGGGGCGGGAAGCTCCTCGCCCCTTTCGGGGGGCGGACCCTGATCGGGGCGACCCTCGACGGGCTGCGCGGGGCTCCGGTGGGTGAGACAATCGTGGTGGTCGGAGCCGAAGGGGAGAGGTTGCGCGACGAGAGCACCGCACGCGGGGCCCGCGTGGTCGAAAACCGCGACTGGGCCGAGGGAATGTCCACCTCGGTGAGCGCGGGGCTCGACGCCTGCTCGCCGGCTTCGCGCGCCGCGGTCGTCGTTCTTGCGGACCAGCCGCTCGTTGGAGCCGGGGCTGTGGGGCGGCTCGTCGAGGCCTTCGAGGAAGGTGCGCCGGTGGCCGTGGCGACGTACGGTGGGGAGATGCGCAACCCGGCGCTATTTGCCAGGGAGGTCTGGCCGCTCCTCGGTCGGGAGATGTCGGGGGACAGGGGGGCGAGGGCCGTGCTCGCGCGCCACCCGGAACTGGTAACGGAGGTGCCTTGCGATGACGTAGCGGACCCGGCCGACGTGGACACCGTGGAAGACCTGCGGCGCCTGGAGGAGGGGCTGACCGCCCCCGGGCGCGGTGGGAAGATCCGTCAAAGGAGAGACAGATGAAGCTGAACAACGAGTTTACGGTAGACGTACCGGTAGAAGACGTCTGGAACGTGTTGCTCGACCTGGAGCGGATCACCCCGTGCCTGCCGGGGGCTTCCCTGACGGAGGAGACGGGCGAGCGCGAGTACGACGGGGCGATGAAGGTCAAGCTCGGCCCCGTCACCCAGCAGTACAAGGGGACGGTCAAGATCCAGGAGGCCGACGAGTCCGCCCACCGGGCGGTGCTCAGGGCCGACGGCAAGGACGCCCGCGGGCAGGGGACGGCCTCGGCCACCATCGTCTCCACCCTGCACGACGAGGGGGACGGCAGCACCCGGGTGAACGTGGAGACCGACATGCAGATCACCGGCCGCGCGGCGCAGTTCGGCCAGGGCATCCAGCAGCAGATCTCCGAGAAGCTTCTCGCCCGGTTCGCCGACTGCCTGGAGGAGGAGATAACGAGCGGGGGGGCCGCGAGGGGGGCCGACGTCTCCGGCGCCGCCCCATCCGCTAACGGCTCGTCCGGGGACGGGCAGGCCGCCCAGCAGCAAGAAGACGTCGAGGCGCTGGACCTCGGCGAGGCGAGCCGGGACGCGGTCATGGGCCAGATCAAGCCCGCGATACCCCTGGTGGTCGGCGCCGTCGTTCTCTGGCTCGTGATCCGGTCTCTCAGGGGCGGAGGCTCGCCCAGTGCCCGTCCGGCCGAGAGGCACGACGGGTTCGAGGTGATCCTGAGGTTCTAGAGCCGTCGGCCAATGGCGGCCAGCTCCGAGCCAGAGACGCTGGCCGCTGATGACCTGAGCCAGGGGTCGGGGCGTCCTGATGGCCGCCCCTTGGGTTCGGCCCGGTAGGGGGCGCCAACCGCGAAGGGAGGGTTCCGAGGGACTGTCCTCAGAACCCTCCCTCTTGATAGAGAACCGGCCGGTCGGCCCGCTCTATCCGCCGCCTAGACGGGCCTTGACCCTGCTGAGGACCTCGTCCGCCTTGTCCAGCAGGCCCTTCTCCCTAGCCTTGTCCGCCATGGAGGGGTACACCCAGTTGTTCTCCTGGGCCCTGTCCACGGCCCTGGCAATGGGTCCTTTTCCTCCCTGGGCGGCGCCCTGCGCCCCGGATGACGCTTCTTGCGTCCCTTCGGCGCCGTTGGATTCCTCCTGGCTCTCCTGCGCGCCGACCGGCCCGATCAGGCGCTGCTCGTTGACCGCCCTGAACAGGGGCCGCTCGTCCTCGGGTCGTCTGTCCCGTACCGGCACTTGTGCGCTCCTCTCCCGATGGTGCCATTACACCTTGCTTTATACTCCTACTCCCATCCCGGCGCAGGAATCTCGCGTACGGGCGCCTCACGCCCGTGATCGGCGACACGGCGGCGTTCGGGGAAGTGCCGCGCGAGAGGTGGCTCGGGACGAGGCTATAACGTGAGGCAAAAGGAGGCGCGGTGAAGATCGACTACGAGTTCACGGTTGGCGTACCCGTGGATCAGGCCTGGAGCAGGATGCTGGACCTGGAGAAGATAGCCCCTTGCCTGCCGGGGGCCGCCCTCCAGGAGGAGCAGGGGGAAGCCGGCGAGTACGCGGGCACCATGAGGGTCGAGATCGGCCCCATAGCCGTGAGCTACAAAGGCACGGTCAAGTTCGAGGAGACGGACGAGGCGGACCACCGCGCCGTCCTCCAGGCCAGCGGCCGCGAAGCCCGCGGCCAGGGAACCGCCTCGGCCACGATCGTCTCCACCCTGCGCGAAGAGGGCGACGCCACCAGGGTCAACGTCGAGACGGATCTGATGCTCACCGGCCGCGTCGCCCAGTTCGGCCGGGGCCTCGCCCAGGACGTGGCGAAGAGGATGCTCGACCAGTTCGCCACCTGCCTGGAGCAGGAGATCTCGGGCGCCGCCGAACCCGTCCCCGAAAACGTCGCCGCGGACGCCGCCACCGGCGGGAACGCCCCGCCAGCCGCGAACGCCGCCAGGGGCGCATCCGACGGCACCGCGGAGACCCCCGCGGCCGCCGGCGCAACCGTCGAGGGCGCTATCGTCGCCGGCTCGAGCCCTTCGGAGGCCGCCGCGGCAGCCCCGACCACCCCCACGCAGCAACCAACGATCCAGGGGATTCCCCGTCGCGAGCCCCTGGAACTCGATGTCGTGGGCCGGGACGAGATCCCGAACCGGCTCCCCCCCGCACTCGCCGCCGTCGGCGTCTTGCTCCTCCTCTTCTTCTGGCTCCTCCGCAGAAAGCGCTAGAGCCACCGGGCATCAGACGTCGGCGAGAGCCCGCCGCCGAACGCGTGGCTAGTGGCGGTTCCTTATCTGCGCAGAATGTTCTGAGGCGGGTTCGGAACGTCACCCGAACCCGCCGTGTAGGCGCTCCCCTTTGCTTATGGCTAACCGCCCTTAATGCTCGTGGTGCTGGTGGACGACGGCGTGACCCTTGCCCCGGGCTATGAGGTAGCGGTTGACCGGGAACGCGACCACGAAGGCGACCGCGAGGGCGAAGGCGAGGCTGGCCCAGAAGAGCAGGCTCGTGGGCCCCGCCTCCATCGCGCCGGGGATGGCGAGCATTATGAGGTTGTCCACGATCTCCATGACGGTGATGGAGAGCGTGTCCGAGGCGAAGGCCAGCGGCAGCACCGCCCCGAGGGCGAGCCCAGACCTCAACAGCGGCAGCATCGTCAGCGAGTAGCCGAAGAAGAAGGCGAGCGCCACGGCGAGCGCGATGGTGGCGACGTTGCTCCACCCGAGCGCGGTCCCGATCACCATCCCCAGCACCTCCCCGATGGCGCACCCGGTGAGGCAGTGCGCCGTCGCGCTGAAGGCGACCCTGTTCAGCGAAGCGTCTTTTCCGTGCATCTCTCTGGACTCCTCTCTACCCTTCCGGGTACCAGTCCTCGCGCCAGGCCTGCATCTGCGAGATCTCGCGCTCCTGCGCCCCGACGATCCCTTCGGCGAGCTCCCTGATCTGAGGGTTGTCGCTCTTGTCGAGCGCCACGTCCGCCATCTCTATGGCCGACCGGTGGTGCGGGATCATGGCCTCTATGAACGCCTTGTCGAAGGGCTCCTCGTCGGCCAGAGCCTGCGGGTCCTCCATCATCCCCATGTTCCCCATCTCATCCGGGCCCATCTCCATCGGGATGCGCGAGGTGCCGAACTCCTCCTTTTTTATCTCCTTGAGCTTCTCTATCTCGGCCTCCTGGGTCGCGACGATGTTCTCCGAGAGTTGCTCTATCTCCTCGTGCTCGGCGTTCTGGAGCGCGACCTCGGCCATCTCCACGGCCCCCCGGTGATGCGGGACCATCGCGTCGATGAACCGCTCGTCGGAGTACCGGCCGTCCTCCATCAGCATCCCCGAGGCCGTCCCCCCGGAACCGCCTTCCATTTTGGAGTGATCCATACCGCCCATGCCGGCGTCGTTCTTGTTCTCCGCGCCGCCTCCGCCTCCGCCCGTCCCGCCGCAGGCCGCGACGGTCAGCGCGAATGCCGTCAGCAGCCCGGCGAGCGCGAGCCTTTTATGGTGCTTCATTCGAGGTTCCTCTCTTCTCGGTGTTCCCTGACCCATCTCCGCGAGACGGGTGGATCAGAGCCGGAACACCTGCAGACGGGAGGGCGTCGGCCCGCGCGGCGGGTGCAGCCTCCACACCTCGAGGCCCATCCTGGGCCCCGGGACAGGAAACCTCTCGCCCGCCGGTACCCCACCGCCCACCAGCAGCGCCGCGCCGAACAGGAGCAGCATCAAGGTCGCGAAGTAGGCGCCACCCAGGTGCGACCCTTCGGCGTCCCCATCCTGCTCGGCCTGATGGACGGCGTGCGCCGCGTGGGCGCCCTTCTCCACCGGAGCGTCCACGGGCCACACCCGGTGCGCGTAGCCGAAAGCCCCATGGCAGAAGAGCAACGCCGCGACGATCAGGAAGACGGAAAACCTGCCCGGTCCCGGCACCGAAGAGACCCCGCCTACCGGCAGGGACGGCGACCACAACAGGCCCGGCCGGGCGGGACCCACCCCCCGCAAACACCCCGCGAACCGTCGAATTCCCGAACCAGCCATCTCACTACCCCGAACCCGAGATCTCCACCTGCAGCCCCTTTCTAACATACCCCCCTCCCCTATGCAAGGGGAGATTCCTCGGGGAGCGTGGCCGGTTGTTTCTCTGGGTTGGGGCGCGGGTGGGGAGGGCGTACACTGACGACGTGTTTGCCGGTGTTTGCCGGCGGCGTGGGAAGAGGAGGCAGGGTTGCGTTACGGGTTTTTGATCCCGACCGGGGCCCCGCGGGAGGTCGCGGAGCTCGCGCGCGAGGTCGAGGAGGCGGGTTGGGACGGCGCGTTCTACTGGGATGGCATCGCCATCGGGGAGATGGACACCTACGACCCGTGGGTGGTGATGGCGGCGATGGCGATGCGCACTGAGAGGGTGCGCCTCGGCGCCATGCTAACGCCGCCGGCCCGTCGGAGGCCCTGGAAGCTCGCCCGCGAGACGATGACCCTGGACCACCTCTCCGGCGGCAGGCTGGTCCTGCCGGTGGGGCTCGGGGCTATCGACGACGGCGGTTTCTCGAAGGTCGGGGAGCCGACCGACCGCAAGACGCGGGCGCAGAGGCTGGACGAGAGCCTGGAGATACTCGAGGGGTTGTGGAGCGGCGAGCCCTTCTCGTACAGCGGCGAGCACTACCGGCTGGGGGAGATGGCCTTCAGGCCGCCGACGGTGCAGAGGCCGCGCGTCCCGATCTGGGTGGTCGGCGCGTGGCCGAGCGAGAGGTCCATGAACCGCGCGCTGCGCTACGACGGCGTGCTGGCGGCCACGGTGGGTGAGGGTCCTGAACCACCCGGCGTTACGCCGGAGACGATCCGGGAGATAAGGGAGTACGTCCGGGAGCGCGGCAAAGGGGACGACTTCGACATCGTGTGGGAGGGCCAGACGCCGGGTGAAGATCCCGCGACGGCGGCATCTATCGTGCGCCCCTACGCCGAGGCGGGCGCGACGTGGTGGATCGAGTCACGCTGGACCCCGCCAAACGCCCCCGAAGACCTCAGCCGCCGCGTAAGGCAGGGACCACCACGGGTCGACTAGCCGTTCTGGCCGTTGGGTTCTCATCTCGTTCGTGTCCCTTATGGTGCCCTGATCCTGCTCGCGGTTCAGGACGGCACGCCGGAGAGCAACCGGGACGGTCCCAACCCGAAGCCCGTCGTGGCATTGGGCCCCGAACCGAGCAGTGGCTCACGGGAAGCCGCCTCTTGAGGCCGCCACGGGCGGCGTCGATGCTATTTCCGGGCGTCTTTGAGGATCCCGAAGATCTCCTCTATAAGCGCCTCGCGCTTGTCGGGGGGGAGGTCTCTGGGGTGGATGGTCTGTTTGTCCGATTGGAGGTTGCGCAGGCTGGCCTCTTCTGAGAGGTACTGGTCGATCAGGCGCACTATGGCGTCCACTTTCTCGCGGGGCAGCCCGTCGCCGCCGCGGGTGAGTCTGCTCCACATGGATGGGGTCCCTTCCGTGACGGGTCGCATTTGCTGCGCCGGATTATACCGTCGGGGCCGCCCGTGGGGTCAGGTGGGGCGGGAGAGGGCGTGGCGGGGGAAGAGCCGGTCCTCCGAAGGGACGAAGCCGGCGCCGGCCTTCCAGGAGTGGGCGATGATGCGCAAATTGTTATCGTCGGTCTCGACGAGGTTGAAGGACGAGGCCCGGCCCGGCTTGATGCGGTTGGAGATGGTACCCGCGGTGGAGATGACGAGGCCGTGGGCGCCCTTCTCTATCGTGTGGACGGCGTCCTGGTGGTCGTGGCCGCAGAGGACGAGCTCCGTGCCGAGGTCGGAGAAGGCGTGGAGGGCCTGCTCCGTGTTCGCCAGGCCGTGGCGGCCGGAGAGCTCGCCCCGGATGGGGTTGTGGTGGATCATGACTATTCGGGCCGCCGCAGGGTCGGCCGCCTCGAAGGCCGCCTTTACCCGCTGGATGTCGGCGTGCTTGACGTGCCCGATCACGCCGAGGTCCCTGAACCTCTTGGTGAGCGACCCGCGCGAGATGCCGTGCGCCGTGTTGAGGCCCGCTATAACCGCCCCCGGCACCTCCAGCGAGGGGCTCAGGTCGTCGGAGATGTGCCTGCGGTAGCGCGAGTACTTGAGGTTGTGGGCCTGCTCTCTGAGAAGGCCCACGAAGCCCAGGTTTCTGGCGACGGCTCCGATCCAGCGGATGTCGTGGTTGCCGGGGATGACGAGGTATGGCGCTATCTCGCCCAAAGAGTCCAGGTACGCCCTGGCCTTCACGAATTCTCCGTTCGTGCATCGCTGCGTAAGGTCGCCCGAGATGGCGATGGCGTCGGGCCGGACCCCATCCAGAAAGTCCCTCAAGGCGTCGAGCCGTTCGGCGACGGCCGGGCGCCCGAAGTGGAGGTCCGAGACATGCGCCAAGGTAGTCACGAGACGGAATTCTACCCGAACGAACCGGAGGGGAAAACCCGCGTCATCCCGCGGCCGCCGGGGTCCGCGCGCCTTCCAGAAACTCCGTGAGCGCCTCGTTGAACCCTTGAGGATCTTCGAGGTTCGAGAGGTGGCCGACGTTCGGCAGGGTGACGTGGCGGGCGTCCGGTATTTTGGCGGCCATCTCGCCCATGACCTCGGGCGAGGAGATGGTGTCCTCCGCGCCGCCCACGATGAGGGTCGGGACGTTTATCTGCCCCAGGGTCGCGGTCGAGTCCGGGCGCTCGCGCATGGCGCCTAGAGCCGCGACGGCGCCATCCGGCGTGTTCTCCAGGATGATCGAGCGCACCTTCTCGACGAGGCTCTCGTTCTCGGCGCGGGTCTGGGGGGAGAGCAGGCGCTCCATCTGCAATTCGACGAGGACCCCGATGCCCTCCTGCGCCACCCTGAGGGCCATCTCCTTGCGGGTCTCTCGCGCCTCCTCGGTATCCGCGTCAGGGCGCGTGTTCGCGAGCACCAGGCCCGAGACCCTCTCAGGGAGAGACCTCAGGCACTCGAACGCCACGTACCCGCCCATCGAGACGCCCCCGAGCACGACCCGCGGTACCTCCAGCCTGTCCAGGAGCGCCCTCACGCAGCCCGCGTAGTAGCCGACGTCCGGCTGGGCCGGCGTGCGCGGCGACCGCCCGAAGCCGGGGAGGTCCGGCGCGATGACGCGGCGCGTGGCCGATAGGGCCTCCATCTGCGGCTCGAACATCTTGCCGTTGAGCGGGAAGGCGTGGAGCAGTAGCAGAGGATCGGCGTCCCCCCCGCCTAGATCCCTGTACCACATCGCAACACCGGTGTTCCTGCTCTCCGCCACTTATTCTCCTTTGTTCGAGGCCTCGGGTGTCAGGCATCAGCCGTCAACTCTTCGGTCTTACGGTGGTCGTCCCCACGAGAACCACCGCCAATGGTAGCGTTTTCGTCCGGAGGTTTTCGTGGTTACGTTCCCCGATGCCTGAAGCCTGACACCTGAAACCTGTTCGATGCCTACCCGAGCGCCTCCGCCAGGCGGCGCACGCCTTCCCGTATCGCCGCCTCCCCAAAGGCCGCGTAGCCGAGCAGGAGGCCGCCGCGGTCGTCGGGGGACCCGCCGTAGAGGGAGACCGCGGGCGCTTCGACGCCACGTTCGGCCGCGCGTTGGGAGGCCTTCCGGTCGTCCTCGCCCGGAGGTAGCCACCCGACCAGGTGCATCCCGGCCTGCGCGGGCGCGATGTCGAGCCGGCCGGAGAGGCGGCGGCCGGCCTCCTCCACGAGCACGGCCTGGCGTTCGGCGTAGAGGGCGCGGGTGCGGCGGAGGTGCCGGGCGAAGTGGCCCTCCCCTACAAAATCCGCCAGCACGGCCTGATCCAACCCAGGAGGCTGGCGGTCGGAGAGCTCGCGCGCCGCGGTGAAGGCGTCGACGAGGTCGGGCGGCACCACGAGGTAGCCGAGCCTGAGCGAGGGGTAGAGGATCTTGCTGAAGGTGCCGACGTAGACGACGCGGCCCCCGAGGTCGAGGCCCTGGAGGGCCTCGAGCGGCCTGCCGGAGTACCGGTACTCGGAGTCGTAGTCGTCCTCCACGACCCAGGCCCCCGACCGCCCGGCCCACCGGAGCAGCTCCAGGCGCCGGGCGAGGCTCATGGTCGCCCCGAGCGGGTACTGGTGCGAGGGCGTCACGCACGCCAGGCGCGCCCCGGCCCGCAGCGCGACGCCTGCCCCCACATCGAGGCCCTCCGCGTCCACCGGCACGGGGACGAGCTCCGCGCCGGCCCCGAGAAGCGCGGCCCTGGCCCCCCCGTAGCCGGGGTCCTCCACCCAGGCGGCGTCCCCGGGGTCGAGCAGGACGCGGGCGCACAGGTCGAGCGCCTGCTGGGAGCCCGAGACGACTATCACCTGCTCGGGCGAGCACC
>JAUJMB010000181.1 GCA_030447045.1 Rubrobacteraceae bacterium
TCGTCACCGGCACCTCGCCGCACGGCCAGGGCCACGAGACGAGCTGGTCCCAGATCGCCGCCGACGTCCTCGGGGTCACCCCGGACGACGTCGAGGTTTTGCACGGCGACACGGCGTCCGTCCCCTTCGGCCGCGACACGTACGGCTCGAGGAGCCTCGCCGTGGGCGGCATCGCGGTGTACCACGCGGCCAACAAGGTGATCGAGAAGGGCAAGAAGATAGCGGCGCACATGCTCGAGGCCTCAGAGGACGACATCGAGTTCGAGGGCGGCAAGTTCAGCGTGGCGGGCTCGCCGGACCAGAACGTCTCCATCGGGGACGTGGCGGGCGCGGCCTATTTGGGCAACGACCTGCCCGAGGGCATGGAGCCGACGCTCAACGAGACGATGACCTTCGACCCGCCCAACTTCACCTTCCCGTTCGGCGCGCACATCTGCGTCACGGAGGTGGACACGGAGACGGGAGCCGTAAAGATCCGCGACTACATCGCCGTGGACGACTGCGGGCCCGTTATCAACCCGACCATCGTGGACGGGCAGTTGCATGGGGGACTCGCGCAGGGCATCGCCCAGGCGCTCTACGAGGGGGTAATCTACGACGAGGAGGGCAACCTGCTCACCGCGTCGATGGTGAACTACATGATCCCGGGCGCCCCGGAACTTCCGAACTACACCCTGGACCGGACCGTGACGCCTTCGCCGAGCAACCCGCTCGGGGTCAAGGGCGTGGGCGAGGCCGGGACCATCGGCGCGCCGCCGGCGGTCATCAACTCCGTGGTGGACGCCCTCTCGCCGATGGGGATAAGGCACATAGACATGCCGGCCTCGCCGATGCGGGTGTGGAAGGCCATCCAGAACGCCCAAGGGCAGCAGTCCGGCGACCGGCAGGAGGACGCCTCGCTCGGGGCGAGTGCCGCCGACATCAAGCAGGGGGGTGACGCGTAATGATCCCGATGGCCTTCGACTACGAGGTCGCCGAGTCCGTCGACCACGCAGTAGAGCTTCTCGGCCAGCACGGCGAGGACGCGAAGCTGCTGGCGGGCGGGCACTCCCTGATCCCGATAATGCGCCTCAGGCTGGCCGCCCCCGCGGTCCTCATCGACCTGGGCAAGCTGGAGGAGCTGCGCTACGTGCGCGACGGGGGCGACCACCTCGCCATAGGCGCCATGACCCGCCACCGCGACCTGCTCTTCAACGACCTCGTAAAGGAGCACTGCGGCATCGTCGGCTGGACCGCGGGGCTTCTGGGTGATCCATCCGTCCAGCACCGGGGCACTTTGGGCGGCACCCTGGCCCACGGCGACGCCTCGGGCGACATGCCGAGCGTCATCACGGCGCTCGAAGGGGAGCTGACGATCCAGGGCCCGGACGGCGAGCGGACCGTCAAGGCCGCCGACTTTTTCCAGGACTACATGGTCACGAACCTGGGCGAGCAGGAGGTCGTCACCGAGGTCCGGGTGCCGAAGCTCGGGCAGAACACCGGCTGGTCTTACAAGAAGTTCAGCCGCCGCTCGCAGGACTGGGCGACGGTCGGCGTGGCGGCGGTGGTGGAGCGCCAGAACGGCTCCATCGGCTCCGCCCGCATCGCGCTCACCAGCATGGGCGCCACGCCCATCAGGGCCACCGCCGTCGAGCAGGCCCTCTCGGGCGCCTCACCCGACGCCGTCGCCGAGGCGGCCCAGTCCGCCGACGAGGGCACCAACCCCTCATCCGACGACGCGGCCTCGGCCGAGTTCCGGCGCCACCTGGCGCGGGTGTGGACCCGGCGGGCCGTTGAGGAAGCCCTGAACCGTTGAGCGAAGCCGTAAACGGACGCCGGGGGGCCCTGCCCCCCGGCGTTTCGCTTTCCGGGGAGATGCGCGAGAGGCTGCGCGAGGGGAGCTACCTGGCCGGCGAGGGGCTTGCGACGGCGATCTTCCTGGCCCTCAAGCTGGAGAAGCCGCTCTTCCTTGAGGGCGAGGCCGGGGTAGGCAAGACCGAGGTCGCCAAGGTCCTCAGCCGGATGCTCGATACGCCCCTGATCCGTCTGCAGTGCTACGAGGGCATAGACGTCAACCAGGCCGTCTACGAGTGGGACTACGCGAGGCAACTCCTGCACATCCGCACCGCCGAGGCCCTGGGCACGGCCGGCGAGGACCGCTCGCGCCTGGAAGACGAGCTGTACACGCGCCGGTTCCTCGTGAACCGGCCGCTGCTCCAGGCCATCGAGCACGAAGGAGATAATCCCCCCGTACTTCTCATAGACGAGGTGGACCGGGCCGACGACGAGTTCGAGGCTTATCTGCTCGAGATCCTCTCTGACTACTCCGTGACCATCCCCGAGATAGGCACCGTGAGGGCCGAGCGCCCGCCGGTCGCCATACTTACCTCCAACCGGACGCGCGAGGTCCACGACGCCCTCAAGCGACGCTGTCTGTACTTCTTCATAGACCACCCGGACATGGAGCGGGAGGTCGAGATCGTGCGCCTCAGGGTGCCGGACGCCGAGGAGAGGCTCGCCCGCCAGGTGGCCCGCGCCGTGCAGCGCTTGCGCGGGATGGACCTCTACAAGCCGCCAGGCGTGGCCGAGACCCTGGACTGGACCGAGGCCCTCGTGGCACTAGGGGCGAAGGAGCTCGACGAGGCCCTGATCGAGGCAACGATGGGCTCGGTTTTGAAGTACCACGAGGACCAGCAGAGGGTGCTGGTCCAGTCCCTGAACCTCCTCGCGGGGAGCTAAGAGGTATGTCAAGCGGGACGGAGACCGAGCTCCCGATGCTCCGCATGGCGGTAGCCTTCGGGCGCCTGCTCCGGCGGGCCGGTCTCGCGGCGGGGCCGGACCGGGTGGTCGGCTTCGCCACGGCCCTGGAGGAGCTCGACGTGGGGAGCCGCGACGACGTGTACTGGGCCGGGCGGGTGACGCTGTGCTCCCGCCCCGAGGACTTCGAGGTGTACGACCGGGCGTTCAAGGTCTTCTGGGAGGGGAGGGAGGGCCTGAAGGTCCCCGACCCGCCGGGGAGCACGTTCTCGATCCGGCTCTCCCCCGACTCGGTGCAGCCGCCCAAGAAGAGCGCCGAGGAGAACGAGAAAGGCGACGAGGCCGTGAGGCTCCGCTACAGTCCCGTGGACGTGCTGCGCAAAAAGGACTTCGCCGACTGCACGCCCGAGGAGTTCGCGGAGCTCTACAGGCTCATGGCGGACATGCGCCTCTCGGGGGCCATGAAGCGCTCGCGGCGCCTGGAGCCGTCCCACAGGGGCCGCCACGACCAGAGAAGGACCCTGCGGGGCGCGATGCGCACCGGCGGAGAACCCATGCGCCACCGCTACCGGAAGGCCAGGGACCGGCCGCGGCGGGTCGTGCTGCTCTGCGACGTCTCCGGTTCTATGGCCTCATACAGCCGGGCGCTCCTCAGGTTCATGCACGCGGGCGTCGCCTCGGGAGAGCCTGTCGAGGCCTTCGTCTTGGGGACCCGGCTCACGCGCGTCACCCGCGAGCTTGCGACCCGCAACCCCGACCGGGCGCTCGAGGAGGCCTCGAAGGCCATCGAGGATTGGTCCGGGGGAACCCGGCTCGGGGACACGGTGAAAGAGTTCGTGGACGTGTGGGGCCAGCGCGGGATGGCCCGCGGTGCGGTCGTGGTCCTGCTCTCCGACGGCTGGGACCGCGGGGACGTGGAGGTGCTCACGGACGCGATGCGGCGCATCCACCGCCTCGCCCACAGCGTCATCTGGGTGAACCCCCTGAAGGCCGCCCCCGGCTACCAGCCGCTCGCCCGCGGGATGGCCGCCGCGCTCCCCT
>JAUJMB010000182.1 GCA_030447045.1 Rubrobacteraceae bacterium
TGGTCCAGGCGTCGCGCAGGGTGGCGTGGGCAACGTCGCGGGCCCTCTCGGCGCCGGACTCCAGCAGGTCGTCCAGCTCCTTCGGGTCGTCTAGGAGTTCGAGCGCGCGCTCCCGGATGGGGGAGAGGGCCTCGACGACGATCTCGCCGAGGTCCTTCTTGAAGTCGCCGTAGCCCCTGCCGCGGTACCGGTCCTCGATGTCGGGCACGGGGAGGCCTGTAAGCCCCGCGTAGATGTTCAGCAGGTTCGTTATGGCGGGCTTGTCGGGGGAGGAGATCACCTCAGAGCCGGAGTCGGTCTTGGCGCGCCGGATCTTGCGTCTTATAACGTCGGGCTCGTCCAGCAGCTCCACGTAGCCGGCCGGGGTCGGCGCGCTCTTGCTCATCTTGCTCGTCGGGTCGTCGAGGGCCATCACCCTCGCCCCTACGTCCAGGATCATGGGCTCGGGCACCACGAAGGTCTCGCCGTAGAGCCCGTTGAACCGCCGGGCGAGCGTGCGCATGAGCTCCAGGTGCTGGCGCTGGTCCTCCCCGACGGGCACGAGGTGGGCGTTGTACAGGAGAACGTCGGCGGCCTGCAGGACCGGGTAGTCGTAGAGCCCGACGCTCGCGGAGTCGGCCCCGCCCTTCTGCGCCTTGTCCTTGAACTGCGTCATGCGCGAGAGCTCGCCGACCCTCGCCACGCAGTTCAGGAGCCAGGCGAGCTCCGTGTGCTCGGAGACCCGGCTCTGGCGAAAGATGACGGACTTCTCCGGGTCGAGCCCGACCGCCACGTAGAGGGCCGCCATCTCGCGCACGTTGGCCCGCAACACCTTGGGGTCCTGCGGTACGGTGAGCGCGTGCAGGTCCACGATGCAGAACAAGCAGTCGTGGTCGTCCTGCACCGAGACCCAGTTCTTCAGGGCCCCGAGGTACGTTCCCAGGTGGGACCTGCCGCTAGGCTGTATGCCGCTGAATACTCTCTGTCTCTCTTGCATCGCCCGATTCTAGCAAACGGGGATGCGAGCACTTCGGCTTTCTGGCCGGCGGTCCGAGAGCGAGACCGGAGGCCGGCTCGTACCGACGGGCCCTCATTCGTCGCGGGCGAAGAGGGTGACGGCGCCCTGGCGCACCGGCCTCACGTCGAGGCGGTCCACGTTGACGTGCGGGGGCAGGGAGACGGCCCAGCGCACGCACTCGGCGACGTCGTCTGGGGTGAGCGGCGTGATGCCGCGGTACGGTGCCTCGGCCCTCTCCTCGTCGCCCTCGAAGCGCACGAGGCCGAACTCGGTGCGCACAGCCCCCGGCATGACCTCGGTGACCCGCACGTCCTCGCCGAGAAGCTCCAACCTCAGGCTGCCGAAGACGGCGTGGGCCCCGAACTTGGCCGCGGTGTAGCCCGCGCCGTTGGCGTACGTCTCCGTCCCGGCCGCCGAGCCGATGATGACCACGTGGCCGCCCCCGGACCGGCGGATCTGCGGCAGGAGCGCCTTCGTCATCATCGCGAGCCCGAGCACGTTTACCTCGTACATCCAGCGCCAGCGCTCCTCGTGCATCTCCGCTATCGGCTCAAGCCCCTTCGCCCCGCCCGCGTTGTTGACGAGCACCGACGCGCCGCCGAGCCCCTCCGTCCACGCGGCGAACTCCTCCACCGACCCGGCGTCCGTCACGTCAAGCTCCCTGGCGTGCCCCCCGAGTTCGGCGGCCAGGGCCTCTATGCGGTCCCCGCGCCTCGCGCCGAGGGCGACCTCGAAGCCGTCCTTCGCCAGCGCCCGGGCCGTCGCCGCCCCGATACCAGAAGACGCCCCCGTAACGACCGCCAGCCTGGTCTCTGTCATCTTCTCTTCCCCTCTCTGTGGTCAACCTCCGCCGGGCCCCGCGGCGCAATTCTATACGGGAGCGTGGGTGGGGCGGGCCTGACGGTGTATGCTTGCGGCCTGCGACGGGAAGGAGGGCGCGGGTGAGAGACACAAGGGGCGTCGAGATTCCCGGCGGCGCGGGTGCCTGAGCTGGTCCTCGGCCCGGTCCTGCGCCACGCGGGCCTCTCGGACGCCACGGTCTGGGTCGAGACGGACGTACGGTGCAGCGTCGAGGTCCTCGGTTGCTCCTCGCCCACGTTCCGCGTCGGCGATCACCACTACGCCCTGGTCCACGTCACGGGCCTTGAGCCGGGGACCGCCCGCGAGTACGAGGTCAGGCTCGACGGAACAGTCATCTGGCCCGAGCCCGGCTCCCCGTTCCCCCCCAGCGTCGTCAGGACGAGGGCCGAAGACGGGCCGCTCAAGCTCGTCTTCGGCTCGTGCCGCATCGCAGCACCCCACGAGCCGCCCTACACCCTGGACCATTCAGAAGACGCCAGGGGCCTCGGCGTGGACGCCCTGTACGCGACGGCGATGAGGCTCAAAGAAGAACCACCGGAGGAGCTGCCCGACGCCCTCGTCCTCTTGGGGGACCAGATCTACGCGCACAAACCCCCCTTCGACACCCTCGACTTTATCCGTTCGCGCCGCGACACGGACCAGGCCCCCGGCGAGGCCGTCGCGGATTTTGAAGAGTACGCCCGCCTGTACCGCGACGCCTGGGGGGACCCCGCCATACGCTGGCTCCTCTCCACCGTCCCCTCCGCCATGGTCTTCGACGACCACGAGGTGGGCGACGACTGGAACGTCTCGGCCGCCTGGGTCGAGGAGATACGCCACCAGCCCCACTGGAACGACCAGATCGCCGGCGGCCACGTCTCCTACCTCGTCTACCAGCACCTCGGCAACCTCTCCCCACAGGAACTGAGAGACGACGACCTCTACGCCGACATAAAGGATGCCGACGACGCCTGGCCCCTCCTCCGCGACGCCGCCCTCCGCGCGCACCGGGACTCTACGGTGGCCCGCTGGAGCTACGCCCGCGACCTCGGGAACGTCCGCCTGCTCGTCATCGACTCCAGGGGCGGAAGGGTACTCGAAGAGGGTCACCGGTCCATGGTAGACGCGGACGAATGGGGCTGGATCGAAGAGAGGGCCACCGGCGGCTTCGACCACCTCCTCCTCGGCACCTCGCTCCCCCTCATGCTTGGACCCGGCATGCACCATCTCCAGGCCTGGAACGAGCGGCTCTGCTCCGGCGCCTGGGGCGAACGCGCCGCGCGTTGGTCCGAGAACCTCCGCCGCTCCCAGGACCTCGACCACTGGGCCTCGTTCCACGACTCCTTCACCCGGATGGCCGACCTCGTGAAGGGCGTCGCCACCGGCCGCAGGGGCGAGCCGCCCTCGACGGTCCTCGTCCTCTCCGGCGACATCCACCACGGCTACCTCGCCGAGGCGGACTTCCGGGATGCGAAGCCCCTCAGCCGCGTCTACTAGGCCGTCTGCTCCCCCCTTCGCAACTCCCTGCCGGGAGAGAAGTCCCGCCTCCAGTCCGTCGCCTGGAGCGGCGCCGCCGCCCTCGCCGCGCGCCTGCTCTCCCGGCTCGCCGGGGTCAAGGAGCCCGGCATGCGCTGGCGCCTCACCCACGACGGGCCCTTCTTCGACAACCAGGTGGCAACCCTGGAGCTCGACGGGCCCGGCGCCACCATCACCTTCGAGGGGGCCGGCCTCGACGACGCCGAGGAACCGAACCTGGAGAGTCTGTACCGGCGCCGTCTGGCGTAGCGTTCGACGTGCCGGTTGTGCCGACAGCGGACGGGGTGCCGGCGTGATCTAACGCACCACCAAGCACGCGCGTTCTAGACTAGATCAGCGATAGCTCGACGCCGGGCTGCGGCGAGAACTGACAAGACGAACCTG
>JAUJMB010000183.1 GCA_030447045.1 Rubrobacteraceae bacterium
GGAGTAGTCGGGGAGGGTGCAGGTCTGGAGGCTGACGACGCTCTTGCCCGGCACGGGGCGCAGGACCCGGACGGCGCTCGGGTCGACGACGAACTTGTCGAAGACCTCGTAGGTGTAGGTCTTGCCGTCGGCGTCGGTCAGGAGGATCTCGTCCCCCTTCTCGAGCTTGTCCAGGTCCCAGAACACGAGGTTGCTCTTCGTCCCGGGGTAGCCGACCCTGTGCCCGGCTATGTAGACGTTGGCCCCCTTCTGCCACGGGAAGCCGGTCCCCTTCACGTGGGCCGTCCCGTCGTGCATGGCGTCCTCGTACTCGCCCTTGGCGGCGTCGTAGACGGGCACCTCCCGGACCCGCTCCAGCGCCGGCACGGTCAGCTTGAGGGCCTTCTCCTCGGGGGCGTCCACCCTGGGGCCGCGGACCCGCTCCACTACTCTCTCCGGCAGGCTCCTGGCGAACCTCTCCTGGACCTCCTCGGTCACCCTATCCGAGACCTTATCCGGCGTGTTCGCCGAGGCGGGCGCCTGGCCGCCGAACACGGAGTACAGCAGGAGGCCGAGCCCCGCGAGGAGCGCCGCGGCGGCCACGCCTACCGTCATCACCCTGCCGGAGGGCCTACCCTCTATTCCGTTCATCGCCGTCGACCTCCTCTCCTGTCTCGTCCACGGTTAAAAATTACTGCCGTCAGATAACAATTCGGTAACAGAAGGGAATTTTGTTGGTAACGATTCTTCCCACGGGCGCGAGACCGAGGACATCGCTATAATTCCCCCTCGTGAAGATCGGGGTTCCCAAAGAGGTGCTTGAGGGGGAGCGGCGGGTCGGGCTGGTGCCCGAGACCGTCGCCAGGCTCCTGAAGGAAGGTTTCGAGGTCGTCGTCGAGTCGGGCGCCGGCCGCGACTACAACCTCGACGAGAACTACGAGGAGGCCGGGGCCGAGGTGGTCGGGGAGGCCTCAGAGGTCTACGGCGGATCGGACCTCGTCGTCAAGGTCGCCTCGCCCACGGAGGACGAGATCGGGATGATGAGGGAGGGCCAGATCCTCCTCTGCTTCCTCAACGGCCCAGGCAACCCGGAGCTGGTCCGGAAGCTCGCCGAGGCGGGCGTTACGGTCTTCTCCAACGAGGCCATCCCGCGCACGAGCGTCGCCCAGAGCATGGACGCCCTCTCCTCGATGGGCTCCATCGCCGGCTACAAGACGGCCCTCATAGCCGCGAACTCCCTGGGCAAGTACGTCCCGATGCTCTCGACGGCCGCCGGCACGACGAAGGCGGCGAAGGTCCTCGTCTTCGGGGTCGCGGTCGCGGGGCTGCAGGCCATCGCGATCATGAACCGCCTGGGGGCGGAGGTCTTCGCCTACGACATCCGCCCGGAGACCAAGGAGCAGGCCCAATCCCTTGGCGCCTCCTTTATAGACTCCGACGACGAGCGCGAGGAAGAGGAGCCGGAGGACGAGTTCGTCGAGTACGAGCCGACGGGCTTCAACAAGTTCATGACCTCGCTAGGCTTCTACTCCTTCGCCGAGCCGCCGCGCGACCAGTACATCGTCGAGGGCGAGGAGGAGCCCGAGGAGGACGAGGAAGAGGATCAGGGCTGGTCCAAGGAGAAGCTCGAGCGCGACCAGGAGCTCCTGCGGGAGAGGATAAAGGAGATGGACATCGTCCTGACCACGGCGCTCGTGCCCGGCAGGAAGGCGCCGACGCTCGTGGACAAGGCGATGGTCGAGAGCCTCAAGCCTGGGAGCGTTATAGTGGACCTCGCCGCCGAGGCCGGGGGCAACTGCGAGCTCACCGAGGCCGGGGAGACCGTCGAGCACCAGCAGGTGAGCATCATCGGCCCCGTCAACGTGCCGAGCACGATGCCCATCCACGCCAGCCAGCTCCTCTCGCGCAACATGCACAACCTTATAGGCCACATCACCGAAGACCGGGCCGAGGACAAAAACGAGCACGACCTCCACCCGAACCTGGACTTCGAGGACGAGATCATCGACACCACCTGCATAGCCCACGGCGGCGAGATCCGCCAGGAGGCGACCCGCGAGGCGCTGAAAGAGGCCGAGGGCCATACGGACAGAGAGAGCGAGGCCGGTTAAGCGATGCAGGAACTCCTGGCGCAGCTCGCCATCCTGATCATCGCGGCGTTTTTGGGGTTCGAGCTCATCTCCCGGGTGCCGAACCTGCTGCACACGCCGCTCATGAGCGCGACGAACGCCATCCACGGGGTGATACTGGTCGGGGGCATGATCACGCTAGCTTCCGAGGGCTCCTTCGCCATTAAAGTGGTCGGCTTCGTGGCCGTGTTCTTCGGGGCGTTGAACGTCGTCGGCGGCTTCTGGGTGACGAACCGGATGCTCGGCATGTTCCGTCCCCCCCGCCCCCGGGTCAAGAAGAGAAGAGAGGGCTAACCCTTGCAGGTCGCCACGTTCCTAGCCTACCTCGTCGCGGCTGCGCTGTTCATCGTCGGCATCCGCCGCCTGCGTAAGCCCGAGACCGCGCGCTCGGGCAACACCATAGCCGCCGTCGGCATGACGGTGGCGCTAATAGCCACGCTCTTCGTCATCCGCTTCGAGAGCCTGCTCCTGATCGGGGCCGCCGTGATCCTCGGCTCGGTGGTGGGCGCCGTCTCGGCCCAGAGGGTCCAGATGACGGCGATGCCCCAGATGGTCGCGGCCTACAACGGCGTCGGCGGCGGGGCGGCAGCACTCATAGCGCTCTCGGAGTTCTACCACCTGCAGACCGAGGGCGAGCTGAGCCTCGTCGCCGCGCTCACGGTCCCCCTGACCATACTTATTGGCTCGGTCAGCTTTATGGGCAGCGTCGTGGCGTTCCTGAAGCTGCAGGAGCTGGCCTTTACCGGCTCCGTCTCCTTCCCGCTGCAGCAGGTGGTCAACGCGCTCCTCTTCATCGGCGTCCTCGTCTTGGGTGCCAACGCCATAACGGACGGGGCGATACTTCCCTTCCTCTCCCCCGTCGCCTCCGTGGTCGCGGTGCTCGCGGCCTCGGCCATCCTGGGCGTCCTGCTCGTCATCCCGATAGGCGGCGCGGACATGCCCATCGTGATCTCGCTGCTAAACGCCTTCACGGGCCTGGCGGCGGCGGCCTCGGGCTTCGTGCTCGAGAACTACATCCTCATCATCGGCGGCACCATCGTCGGCGCCTCTGGCACCATCCTCACGCGCCTGATGTCGAGCGCGCTGGGGCGTCCCCTGCGCAAGATCATCTTCGCCGGCATCGCCGCCGCAGGCTCGAGCAAGAGCGACGATGGGGAGGAGCGCGAGGTCAACGACGTGGGCGCCGGCGAGGTCGGCGAGTACCTCGCAGACGAGGCGCAGAAGGTGGTCATAGTCCCGGGCTACGGCCTCGCCGTCGCCCAGGCCCAGGGGCCGATGCGGGACCTCATGGAGGCGCTCGAAGCCGAGGGCAAGACGGTCCTCTTCGGCATCCACCCCGTCGCCGGACGCATGCCGGGCCACATGAACGTCCTCCTCACGGAGGCGGGCGTCCCCTACGCCAAGCTCTACGACCTCGAGGACATAAACCCGGAGCTCGAAGACGCCGACGCCGCCATAATCGTGGGCGCCAACGACGTCGTGAACCCGGCCGCCAACGACAAGGAGCAGGACAGCCCCATCAGCGGCATGCCCATCCTCAACGTCGAGGCCGCCGAGCGCGTGATCTTTATCAAGAGGTCCCTCAGCCCCGGCTTCGCGGGCGTGGACAACCCCCTCTTCTACGACACCGACAAGAC
>JAUJMB010000184.1 GCA_030447045.1 Rubrobacteraceae bacterium
TCTGGGAGTCGCTCGAGCCCGACAACGCGCCGGTCTCCTAGCCCCCGACCATTCACCCCGCCGCCTGTCAGGGAGGGGCCGCATCGCCGCATCGGCGCTCAGGTGCCTGAGGAAGCACAGGATCGGGCCGTGGAGAGGCCCAGGCGCCGCTCGCCGTCCACGAGGGCGTCGCGGATGCCTGTTACCGCGGTCTCGAACGGGACGCCGCGGCCCGTGTGGGCCTGCGGGTCGAAGAAGATCTCGGCGTGGCGCACGCCCCGGGAGGCCGCCTTCTCGAGGTAGGCCAGGGTAAGATCGTAGAAGTCCCTCTCGTGGAGGAGCACCCTCATGCCCTCGTAGTAGAGGTCGAGAAAGGACTGCAAATCGGCGAAGTCGTAGACCCTGCGAACCTCTTCCACAGAGGCGTACTCGAGGGCCACGCCGTTGCGCCGGGCGAGCCCGAACATCATCTCCGGCTCCAAAGTGCCTTCGACGTGGACGTGACCCTCGGCCTCGGGAAGCCCTCGATGAAGGCTTCGTCGACGGCGGTATCTCGTAGGCTCATCTCTCCAACGCTCATTCCAGCCTCCTCGGACGCAAGACGAGTCCCTCGGGGCAGGATAGACCAGCGTTTTTCCGTCATGGACCCAACCGATACGGCCACGAGCTGCCGCGCTGTGAGAGACTGTCCACGGCCCTACGGTAAAAGGCCGGAAGCTCGTCTTCTCGGCGCCAGAATAGAGATCAGGAGCGCGCCATGATCGTATCCGAGGTACCGGTAAGCACCCACGAGCGTTACCAACTCGTCTCAATAACCGAGGAGATCAGGGCCGCCGTCCGCGAGGCCGGCGTCCAGGAGGGGATGTGCCTCATCCTCTCGACCCACACCACGGCCGCCGTCACGATCAACGAGGACTACGACCGGGACGTCCCCAAAGACCTCGCTGCCGCCTGCCGCGCCTTTCTCGAACGGCTCGACGTGCGCTTCGACCACATGGAGGGCAACAGCGATTCGCACTTTCTCACGAGCCTCTTCGGCCAGTCCCAGTCTATCCTGGTGAGGGGAGGCGAGCCGGAGCTCGGCCGCTGGCAGGGCGTCTTTCTGGCCGAGTTCGACGGGCCCCGCCAGAGGACCGTGCGCGTGGCGGTGTTCTAGCTTTCGGCTGTAGGCGGCCGGCCCTTGCGGCGGCGCTCCCGGCCTCCGGGTGACGGTCGCGTTACTGTCGGACGGACGCGCGAACGCTGGCGGGGAGCGCTGTTCGCGTGTCGGCCGAAAGCCCATGGCTGGCCGCGTCTCTGTTTAGTTACGCTCGCCGGTTCGGTAGAATGATCTTCGGCTAGGCGGTTCTTCTGGTCGGGATCGTGTCCGGTGGACGGCGAAGGTTTTGGAGGCTCGCGTGAACGGGTTGGCTAAGGGCGGTCTGGCATTGGGGGGGCTGGCGGTTGGTATGGTGGCGCTCAAGAGGTTGCTGAACCCGCCGCCCCGGTACGCGCCCTGGGAGAAGCCGCCCTACGGGGAGTTCGAGAACAAGGTGCTCGTGGTCGGCGGCGGGTTCGGCGGGTACACGGCGGCCAAGGACCTCTGCAAGCTCGTCGACGACCGCGACGACGTGGGCGTGCTCGTCATCGCGCGGGACAACTTCTTTACGTTCTGGCCCATGGTGCCTGGCATCGTCAGCAGCGATATCGACGCGCGCAACGTGGCGCAGCCCCTGAGAAGGGCGCTCATCACCGCCGGGGCTAGCTTCCGGCGGGCCGAGGTCAGGTCCGTGGACTACGAGCGCAACGTGGTCGTGGCCGACGGTGGCCTCGAGTTCCCATTCGACCAGCTCATCATCTCTTTGGGCGGCCAGCCGAACTTTTTCGGGATACCCGGCGTCGAGGAGCACAGCCTCCTGATGCGGGGCGTCGAGGACGCCGAGCGCATCAGGAACAGGGTGATCGAGCGCTTCGAGGAGGTCTCCCTCATCCGGGGGGACGTTCCCGAGTCCAAGCTGACGTTCGTCGTGATCGGGGGCGGGGCCACGGGCGTGGAGACGGCCTCCGAGATCCACAACCTCGTCCACGAGAGCCTGGCGCCGGACTACCCGAACATAGACCCCTACCGCGTGAGGATCTTCGTGCTCGAGGGCCTGCCCAACATCTTGCAGGAGCTCGACCCCGCGCTGCGCAAAGCGGCCCGCACGCGGCTCGTCAACGAGCGCATAAACGTGAAGACGAGCGCCATGGCCACGGAGATAACCGAGAACTGCGTAAAGCTCAAGAGCGGGGAGACGATCTCGTCGGAGAACGTGATCTGGACCGCCGGCAACCGCCCGAACCAGGCGATAACGGACCTCGGCCTCCCCTACGACGAGCGGACGGGCATCAAGGTGGACCTCACCCTGCGGGTGGAGGGCCACGAGAACGTCTGGGCCATCGGCGACTGCGCCACCGTGGTGGACAAGCGCCAGGAGGACGGCAAGCTCGTGCCCCCGACGGCCCAGGCCGCCATACAGCAGGGCCACGTCGTCGCCCGCAACGTGATGAAGACCATAGACGGCCAGGGCGACCTCGAGGAGTTCGAGTACAAGCCGCTCGGCCAGCTCGTCGAGCTCGGCAGCGACTTCGCCGTCAACGAGGTGATGGGGGTCCGGTTCACGGGCCTCGCCGCCGCGCTTTTCTGGCGGATGACCTACCTGGTGCGTCTCAACAGCCCCCAGAGCAAGGCCCGCATCGCCGCGGATTGGGTCCTCGGCGCCGTGCTCCGGCCGGCCGTAACCCAGGTCCGGGGCACGTCCAAGGGGTAGCCCCGGGTTGAGGGCCGCGCCCGAAAGTGCTAGGTTAGCGGGGTAAGCCGCCGAGGAGACGGGCCATTATGTACAGGGCACACCAGAGGGAGACCGCTTGACGCTCGCCAACCAACTCACCCTGGTCAGGCTCGTGGCGGTCGTGCCCGTGATGGCGATGCTCTACCTGCCCTTCGGGTGGGCGCGGTGGGCGGCGCTCGCGATCTACGCTGCGGCGATCTTCACGGACTACCTGGACGGCGAGCTCGCCCGCCGCTCCAACGAGGTGACGGGCTTCGGCAAGCTGATGGACTCCATCGCCGACAAGGCGCTCATCGTCTCCCTCTTCTTCGCGCTTGTAGGCGAGGGCTCCATGGCCTCGTGGATGGCCGCGATCATGGTGATCCGGGAGTTCGCCGTGACGGGCCTGCGCATGGTCGCCCTCGAAGGCGGGGAGGTCATAGCCGCCAACAAGTGGGGCAAGGCGAAGATGAACGCCCAGAGCATCGCCGTATTTATCCTGCTCCTCGGGCTACCCGGCGCCGAAGGCTGGCGCGGCGCGGTCTCCACATTGGGCTGGTGGGTGATGTTTGTCGCCGTGATACTGACGGTCCTCTCCGGCTGGTCGTACCTGCGGGACACGCCCCGCATCCTCGCCATTACCTCGAAGCGGGATCAGCGCCTCTAAACAGAGCCGCCAAAAGCTGTAGAATCGTGCCCCGTATGACGGAGCACACGGAGAGACGGCTGAGGCCGGCCGAGGTCGAGATGATCCTGCGCCGCGCCTCCGAACTTAACGCCCGCCGGTGGGAGCGCGGCGCGGCGGACGTTCCTTTGGTCTCGCCCGAGGTACTGGTCCAGGTGGCGGCCGCCGCCGGCATCCCCGAGCAGGACGTGCGCCGCGCCATGTGGGACCTGGCCTCCGAGAAGACGGCCGAACCCCACTCTTTGGCCTGGAAGCTCTACGGCCCGGCCCGCCTGCGCGTCGTGCGCGAGG
>JAUJMB010000185.1 GCA_030447045.1 Rubrobacteraceae bacterium
CGATCCAGATCGACGGCGAGCTCTGGGGCGAGCTGCCGATGTCCTTCCGCGTCGAACCGGCCGCCCTGAAGGTGGTCTGCTGAATTAGAGGTTTCAGAGCTATCGGCGGTCCTGGAGGGCCAGGCGGAGGCCGAGGGAGATCAGGACGCCTCCGGTGAGCCAGCCCAGGCCGCCCGCGAGCTTCGGGCGGGTCCTCAGCCACGAGCCTATGGACCCCGAAAAGAGAGCCAACGCTCCGAAGATCGCCAGGGTGAGCAGCGCGAAGACCAGCCCGAGCGCGAGCAGTTGGAGGGCCGTACGGCCCGTCGCGGGGTTCGCGAACTGGGGGAGGTAGGCCAGGAAGAACACGGCTATCTTGGGGTTGAGGACGTTCGAGGTCACGGCCTGGGCAAAGACCTTGCGGGGTGCCATCGGGGCCTCCCCCCGCGGCAGGGCGAAGCTCCCCCGGTCGAGCAACGCCCGGAGTCCGAGGTAGATCAGGTACGCCGCCCCGACGTACTTGACCACCGAGAAGGCCACGGCGGACTGGGCCAGCAACGCCGAGAGGCCGACCGCCGTGAAGACCGAGTGCACCACCAGGCCGAGGCTCGCGCCGCAGGCCGATACGAGCGCCGCGCCGCGTCCCTGCGCCACGCCGCGCGTGAGCACCATTATGTTGTCCGGCCCCGGCGCCACGATAACGACGAGCGAGGCTGTCAGAAACAGGACGAAGTTTATCTCCACCAACAACGAAGCCCCTTTTCCTCGACGGACCACGAAAAGGCGGCGGGCGAAGGTGACCACGTCGTCCCATCTCCGTCCGTATCGCCGCTGCGGACAGTCTATCCAAACCCGGCCGTACCCGTCTCTGAAACCCTATCTCATGCGGGGGAGCCCGCGCCGGCCCTTCTCAGGACCTGAGGTAGGAGGCCCCGTTCACGTCGACGATGGCGCCGGTCATGAAGTCCGGGGCCTCGGAGGCCAGGAACACGACCGTGCGGGCGACCTCTTCGGGGGTGGCGACGCGGCCCAGGGGGCTCTGGGACCGGATCCCGTCGCCCTCCGGTCCGCGCAGCAGGGCGTTGGCCATGTCGGTCTCGACGAAGCCGGGGGCTACGACGTAGAAGAAGACGCCGTGGGGTGCGAGCGCCTGGGCCATGGACTGGCTCATGGCGTTCAGGCCGGCCTTGCTCGCCCCGTAGGCCGGGGTCTCGGGCTCCCCGCGGAACGCCCCGCGCGAGGAGACGTTCACCACGCGCCCGCCCCCGCCCTCCATCATGACCCGGGCGGCCAGGAAGGAGAGGTTCGCCGGCCCGATGAGGTTCGTGGCCAGGGTCCGGGACCAGGCGTCTTGCCAACCCTCGTAGTCCACCTCGGGGACGGGGTGGGCCTCGAAGATGCCCGCGTTGTTGACGAGCACGTCGATACCGCCCATCTCCCGCGCGACGCCCTCGACGAGGCCCCGGGCCGCGCCCGCGTCGGCCAGGTCGGCCCCGAAAGCCGCGTGGGGGCCCCCGTCAAGCGAACCGAGCGTCTCCTGCGCGGCCTCCCGGTCGGCGCGGTAGTGGACGGCGACCCGCGCGCCCTTCCCCGCGAGCCCGCGCGCGATCTCCCGCCCTATCCCGCGCGACGACCCCGTCACCAACGCCACCTTTCCGGTGAGATCCAACCGTCCTCCTCGGTAATCCGTCATCGGCAGCCGATCGGCTGCCGCACACCCGAGACTCCCCGCCCGCCGGGCGGGTCAGTTTAGCCGTTCCCGCCCCGCAAGGGCGCCACGGGATGTTCGTGGGTGCTCCCATCGATCAGAGGAGAGATCGAGGAGCCCCTTCAGGTGCCGGGCAACCACACGGTGGCAACGTGGGCGTCCGCCGAAGCGATCCCGCAGACCGCGGGCCCGCTGTGGACACCGTCGGGGGAGGCTTTGGCACCCGCCGCGACGTATTCGTGAACCGCGGAAGATTGGTCAACCGACCCCGTCGGCGTGGCGAGGGGTGGCCGGGCACGTCCAGTCTGTCACGAACCCGGGCTATCCGGCGGGCGGTTGGGACACGTAGCCCATCCGGTCTACGTAGGTGTAGACGGTCTTCTTCGGCTTCTTGCCCTCCAGCCAGGCCGGGAACCAGGAGTTGACCATCAGGTGCATGGAGGTCTGCGGTATGCCCGTGTCCCAGGTCCTCATCTCTATGCCGTCCACGAGGAAGGTCACCGATTCTTGCGAGTAGTCGAAGCGGTACTCGTGGAAGCCGGTCGTGGGGTCGAAGGGGAGCCGCACGGTCTCGGTGTGGGTCTGTCGGCCGCCCGCGTAGGTGGTGAACATAACGCGCCGCGTGGAGTCGTTGAAGACCTCTATGTCTATCTCGCTCTCCAGGTCGGGGGCCTTGTAGAGGAAGAAGCCCGTTATCGAGGAGGGCGCGTTGGGAAGCTTCATGCGGGCCGAGTAGGAGCCGTAGCCGTAGAGGTCTCTGGTGGAGATCTCGCCCCCGTTGAGGGTGCGGGCGGGGAGCTTGATGCGCAGGTTCCCCCCGTCGACGTCGACGTTGGCAGGATCGAGGTAACTGCGTCCCAGCATGTGGTCGCCCTTCGACCAGCGGGCCGGGTCGAGGCCGGTAAAGTCGTCGCGGAAGTCCACCCCGTCCGCCGCGGCGCCTTTCGCGTTTGAGAGCAACAGGCAGGTGCAGCACACCGTTATCAACGTCACGTACCAAGCTGCGCGCACTTTCGGCAACCCGACCACCTCCCCCAGAGGCTCGTAGGCTTTGCGTCCCCGCCTCGCGACGGGTTTGCCTTTTCGTTTGAACGTCCGAAGTGTGCCAGCGGACGGCGGAAGGGTCGATATGCCAGGCGGCCGATTCTCCGACGGCCCACCACGTCGGTTCGAGCCCAACAAGGGCGAAGGGCTCGGCGCCGGCGGCCTAGAGGCCGGCGCCGAGCCCGACGGCGAGGAACACGGCCCCGAACACGAAGAGGCCGGCAGCTACGAGGCCGAGCACGAGGGAGTCCCTGCCGTAGCCCTTGCTCAGGTCCTCCTCGGAGCGGTGGCTGATCAGGAACCGCCCGTCCGCGCGGACGGCCGCGGGCACGTACACCGGCGCGTCGACGGGGAGGACATGCTCCACGTGGCGGTACCCGAGCGTGCGCTGGCCCTCCCCCATCTGCAGGGTGAAGCCGCCTATCTTGAGGCCGCCCCCGTCGTCCGGGGCCTCCTCGAAGCGGTTCGTCACCTCCAGGGCGTCGACCCCGGTCCCTTCGCCGCGAACGGGCGCGGCCGTCGAGAGGCGGTCAGGCTGGGAGCGGGCGGCTCCTCGGTTCCCCGTGGCCGCTTTGCGCGGTCGCCAGAGATTAGGGGGCGGCGCCGCGGCCTACTCGACCGTGACGCTCTTGGCGAGGTTGCGGGGCTTGTCCACGTCGAGGCCGCGGTCGGTGGCGATGTCGTGGGCGAGGAGCTGCAGGGGCACGGTCCAGACGAGGGGGCGCAGGATCTCCGGCGCGTCGGGGACGGAGAGGACGACGCGGCCCACCCTGGCCGCCGCCGCGTCGTCCTCGCGGGCTATGGCGACGACGTTGGCGCCGCGCGCGGCGGTCTCCTCGACGTTCGAGAGGGTCTTCTCGCGCAGCACGCCCTCGCCGAGCACCGCGACGACCGGGCAGTGCTCGTCGACGAGGGCTATGGGGCCGTGCTTCATCTCGCCGGCGGCGTAGCCCTCGGAGGGGA